>JAYTIV010000123.1:0-9586 GCA_043731625.1 Flavobacterium sp.
GAACAATTGTCAGCTATTGCATTTACTCAAGGTCCAGGATTAATGGGTTCCTTATTAGTTGGTAGTTCGTTTGCAAAATCATTAGCTTTAGCTTTACAAATCCCGTTGATTGCAGTCAATCATATGCAAGCTCATATTTTGGCTCATTTTATTGATGAAGAAGGGTTTGATAAACCAACTTTTCCTTTTTTGGCTTTGACTATTTCTGGTGGTCATACACAAATAGTAAAAGTTTCCGACTATTTTGATATGGAAATTATAGGAGAAACCACAGATGATGCTGTAGGAGAAGCCTTTGATAAAAGTGCAAAAATTCTTGGTTTGCCTTATCCTGGCGGACCATTGATAGATAAATATGCTCAACTAGGCAATCCTAATGCCTATACTTTTACGAAACCAAAAGTTCCGAATTTAGATTTTAGTTTTTCTGGATTAAAAACTGCCATTTTATATTTCATTCAAAAAAATGTAGCCGAAAATGAAAATTTTATAGAAGAAAATAGGAATGATATTTGTGCTTCTATTCAAAATACTATCATCGAAATTTTAATGGATAAAATGAAATTGGCCGTAGCCGAAACTGGAATTAATAAAATTGCTATTGGCGGTGGAGTATCTGCCAATTCAGGAATTAGAAAAACATTGAAAGAAGCAGAAACAAAGTTGGGTTGGAAAACCTTTATACCAAAATTTGAATATACGACCGATAACGCTGCAATGATAGGAATTGTAGGATATCAAAAATTTTTAATAGCCAATTTTGAAAACTCGAATGTAGTTTCAAAAGCGCGAATCCAATTTTAAACGATGCAATTATTTTATAATCCAAACATAAACAATGATTCTGAAAGTTTTTCTTTTGACAAAGAAGAAAGCAAACATATTATTAAAGTATTGCGAAAAAAAGATACAGATATTCTTTATGTAACCAATGGTTTAGGAGATTTATTTACAACCGAAATTACGTTGGCTTCTGACAGCAAATGCACCGTAAGAATAGTATCTGTAGCAAAATCTGAACAACCAAAATATCAATTACATTTGGCAGTAGCTCCAACAAAGTTGAATGATCGTTACGAATGGTTTTTAGAAAAAGCAACCGAAATTGGAGTTACTGAAATTACACCTATTATTTGTGATCATTCTGAAAGAAAACAAATAAAAACCGAACGTTTTGATAAAATAATTCAATCGGCAATAAAACAATCCAATCAATATTTTTTACCAAAACTGAATGAGCCCATTTCGTTTAAAGATTTTATGAAAAATAAAAACGAAGATGTCAAACTGATTGCTCATTGTGAGGAAACTAATAAAAAATCTTTGAAAGAAATTATCAGACCGAATGAAAACATCACTTTGCTAATTGGCCCTGAAGGTGATTTTTCTGAAAAAGAAATTAAATTAGCAATCGAAAACAAGTACATTCCAATATCTTTGGGAAACACTAGACTTCGTACAGAAACAGCAGCCATAGTTGCTAGTCATAGTGTTGCCTTTGTCAATGAATAAATAAAATGAAGAAAATAGTTTACCTGCTTTATCTAATTACTACTTCTTGCTTATGTCAAGAAATTGCACTATTGAAATATAGTGGTGGTGGAGATTGGTATGCAAACCCAACTTCTTTGCCTAACTTAATAAAGTATAGCAATCAAAATATTAATACCAGAATAAAACCAAAACCAGGATTGGTAGAACCTAGTAGTCCCGATTTATTTTCCTATCCCTATATTCATATGACAGGTCATGGAAATGTTGTTTTTAATGATTCTGATGTATTGAATCTTAGAAATTATATGACCTCTGGTGGTTTTCTTCATATCGATGATAATTATGGAATGGATGAATACATTCGGAAAGAAATAAAGAAAATTTTTCCAAATGTGGATTTGATAGAAATACCAGCAAACCATCCAATATTTCAAAAACCATATAGTTTCCCTTCAGGTATTCCAAAAATTCATGAACACGATGGCAAACGACCACAAGCTTTTGGAATTTTTATACAAAATAGATTGGTACTTCTATATACTTACGAAACCGATTTGGGTGATGGTTGGGAAGATGTAGAAGTGCATAATGACCCATTAGAAATAAGAACCAAAGCTTTAAAAATGGGTGCTAATATTATGAATTATATTTTCAACAACTAATTATTCTATACACATTAGTTAAATTTCATAAGTATTTAATAAAAAAACAATCAAAATGTGTTTTTATTAATATAATTATTGTAAAATTGTTATTACTTAACCAAACCAATTTTATAATTATGAAAAAAATTCTTTTATCAGCATCGTTATTATCGATGTTATTTTCTTGTCAAAATGAAGACAGTACAATTACCCCATCTGAACAAAGCAGCACTCCGAGTCACAGAATGTGTGCTTCTCAAGAAGTATTAGAACGTCAATTAAGAGAAAATCCAGAATTGGCAATAAAAATGAATCGAATTGAAGTCTTTACAGAAAATGCAATAGCTCAAGGAAGACTCGTAAATGGTAAGATTGAAATACCAGTTGTTGTTAATGTATTATACAAAACTGCTGCAGAAAATATTTCGACAACTCAAATTCAATCACAAATTGATGTTTTAAATAAAGATTTTAATGCCTTGAATTCAGATTATAATTCAGTTCCAGCATTATTTTCTGGTGTTAAAGCAAATGTTGGTATTTCGTTTGTGTTGCAAAATGTAGTAAGACGATCAACTACTACAACTTCTTGGTCTACTAATGACGCTATGAAAAAATCTACAAAAGGAATTGTACCAACTTCTCCAACAACTGTATTAAATTTATGGTGTTGTAATCTTGGTGGTGGTATTTTAGGATATGCCCAATTTCCAGGTGGTGCTTCTGCAACTGATGGTATTGTAATAGACAATAATGCATTTGGAAATACAGGAACAGTATCTTCACCTTATAATTTAGGAAGAACTGCAACACACGAAGTCGGTCACTGGATGAACTTACGCCATATTTGGGGAGATACTACTTGCGGAAGTGATTTAGTTTCTGACACACCAACGCATAATACTGCAAACTATGGTGTACCATCATACCCACATTATAGTACTTGTAGCGGAACTCCAGTAGAAATGACTATGAATTATATGGATTATACCGATGATCGTGGAATGTATATGTTTTCAAATGGTCAAAAATCAAGAATGGCAGCAATTTTTGTTTCAGGAGGTGCTCGTTTTTCTTTTGGTCAACCATAATTGTAAATAAAAATTATTTAAAATCTCGTTCATCTTGGTGAACGAGATTTTTTTTTACTTTTACTCCATAAAAAATTTATAATGATAAAATCAAAAACCATTGCTGTAGGAATTCTTAAAGCTGTTACAACAATTGTTGTGGTATTGCTTCTACTCTATTTTTTATATCAAATACAATCGGTAATTATTTACTTAATCGTTTCATTGATATTGACATTAATTGGAAATCCAATATTAGATTTTTTTAAAAAACGTTTAAAATTCAAACATACTTTAGCAACTGTTGCAACTATTTTGGTATTTGTTTTATTTATTGCAGGTTTTATAATGCTTTTTATTCCTTTGGTTTTATCTCAAGGTGAAAGTTTATCCTTATTAAACACTGTTCAAATCGAAAAAAATATAATACAATTAAATCAGCAAATTACTGTTTTTTTAGAAAATCATCATA
Source organism: Flavobacterium sp. (assembly GCA_043731625.1). Classification (GTDB taxonomy): domain Bacteria; phylum Bacteroidota; class Bacteroidia; order Flavobacteriales; family Flavobacteriaceae; genus Flavobacterium. The sequence continues at coordinate 3,681 of JAYTIV010000123.1, forward strand.
TTGATGTATCACGTATGATGAAAGAATCCAATTTGACTTCAAAATTCAATTTTAATTTTATTACCGATTTTTTAAATATGCTTTTAGGAACTATTAGTAGCTTCGGAATGGGATTAATATCTGTTTTATTTATTACTTTTTTCTTTTTAAAAGAAAGAATCTCATTTATTATCAATTTCAAAAGAATAATGCCAGATCAACACGAAGAAAAAATATTACATTCATTAACCATTATTAATCATTTATTAACTAGATACTTCATTGGCTTATTGTTGCAATTGTTTATTGTATTTGTACTTTATATAATTGTTTTACTAATTTTCGGAGTCGAAAATGCATTGATAATTGCATTCTTGTGTGCCATTCTTAATATTATTCCTTACATCGGGCCAATGATAGGAACAATCTTAGCAGGAATTTTGACTATGATAAGTAATTTAGGTAATGATTTTCAAACTGTAACAGTACCAACCACCATTTATGTATTAATAGGATGCTGGATTGTACAATTAATAGATAATAACTTTTCTCAACCAATGATTTTTTCTAAAAGTGTGAGTTCACATCCATTAGAAATTTTTCTTGTAATATTAATTGCTGGGTTTCTTTTTGGAATAATTGGCATGATAATCGCTGTGCCATTTTATACTATTTTGAAAGTAATTGGAAAAGAATTTTTTCCAGAAAACAAAATTATTCAAATATTAACTAGAAATATTGAAAGTTGAATTTAGCGCTTCTGAACCAAGAAATACAAGATTATATAAATTCTAATTTAGTTTCAACAATTACAAAATTGGCGTTGCAAAAAAATCCGTTTCCAGAAATTGAATGGATAGAAATACTTAATCAAATTAGTGCCAAACAAAAATCTAAAGATAAATTACCTACTTTTTTTCATACCCAAAATATTTATTATCCAAGCAAAATAAGTCTTGAACAAACTTCATCAGAGAAAACGGCAATTTATAAAGCATCATTAGTTTCTGGAAAAAATTTGATAGATGCTACGGGTGGTTTTGGAATTGACGATTACTATTTTTCAAAAAGAATAAAACAGATTGTTCATTGCGAAATAAATACTGAATTGCACGAAATTGTAAAACACAATTTCATTATACTTCGGCAAACAAATATCGAATGTCATTTAGGAGATAGCACCGAAATATTAAAAAAACTTAAAATTCCTTTTGATTGGATTTATATAGATCCGTCAAGAAGAAATGATGCAAAAGGCAAAGTATTTATGCTAAAAGATTGTTCACCTAATGTTCCTGATTTACTTGATTTTTATTTTGATTTTTCAAATAACATTTTGATAAAAACAGCTCCCTTACTTGATATTTCAGCAGGAATATTAGAATTAAAAAATGTAAAAACAATTCATATTGTATCCGTTGAAAATGAAGTCAAAGAATTGCTTTGGGAAATTAATAAAGGATATAAAGAAAAAACTCAAATAAAAACTATCAATATATCAAAAGATAAAATGGAATATTTTGATTTTATATTTGATGATAAAATTGAAAATGTAGCTTATGATTTTCCACAAAAATATATTTATGAACCTAATAGTGCTATTATGAAATCTGGCGGATTTGATGCAATTGCAATTCAATTTCAACTTTTAAAACTTCATCAAAATTCCCATTTGTATACCTCAAATAATATTATTGATTTTCCTGGTAGAGTTTTTGAAATGCATCAAAATATTCCATACCAAAAAAAAGAGCTGAAAATAAATTTAGAAAATACGAAAGCAAATATAACTACTAGAAATTTTACGGATTCAGTTGATACAATTCGCAAAAAATGGAAAATAAAAGATGGTGGAAATCAATATTGTTTTTTTACAACTGATGTAAATAACAATAAAATAGTTTTAATTTGCACCAAAATAAATTAAAAATGAAAATCCTATTATTATCCTTTATTTGCTTTATAAGTTTAACTACTATTGCACAAAAACCTTGTGATTTTACAGTAAATGTTGCTGATTCAATTGGAACTTATAAAGAAACAAAAGAATACTTAGTTTATGAAAAAAACTTTGCTGGAAATTCTAGTTATATATTTAATTCTATTGTAATTACAGATGGAACACCTACTTTAAAAGTGCAAATAATCGAAAAAAGTAATGATTTTATAAAAGCACGTTGTTTTGACAAAAACTCTAAAGTTTATTTTCAATTAAATAACGGAAAAATTGTGACACTCATCCATATAAATGATGAAAGTTGTGGTAATATGCTTCGAGATGATAAGGGATTTAATAATCGTCTTATTACTGGTTATTTTATGTTCAGAAAAGAAGATTATCAAGAATTAAAAAATTCAGCAATTTCATATATTAGAATCAAATTTCTTACCGAAACACAAGATTTTATTTTAAAGAAAAAATTGATTGCAGAATTAAATAACTTAGTTTATGAACCAGAAAATTATTTTGTAAATTATTATCATTGTTTAGAAGAAAAAAACTAATTGCATTTCCATCTAAAATTAGAAATTGATTCTTTATTAGAATCTTTTAAATTATAATGCCACCACTCACTCTCAAAAGCAACAAAATTATTTTTAGTCATAATTTTCCGAAGTAGTTTTCTGTTTTTTAATACTTCTACAGAGAAACTTTTGTATTTATGACCAGCTTCTATCCCAAAAAAATCAAATGGTGTTCCCATATCGAGTTCATTGCCTTTTAAATCAACTAAAGTAATGTCAACAGCACCTCCACGATTATGAATAGACCCTTTTTTGGGATCTGCCACATATTTTGGATTAGAAACAATGCTCCACATTTTTTTTTGAATATCTAAAGGTCTATAACAATCAAATAATTTTATTCGAAAGCCTTTTTTAATAAATTTTTTGTTGACAATAAGTAAAGCTTTGATAGTTTTAAATCTCAAATAACATTCATCACAATCATAAACTTTGGCATTTAAAAAATTATTAACAGTTGCATATTTCATTTCATAAACAAATTCTTTACTATAATCCTTTAAATTTACAAAAGTAGAATCATTTATATTTCCAGAATTTGTTTGATATGATTGTGAGTAACAAATCCCAAAACATAAAAAGAAAAATATAAATAAAAATGATTTCATAAATAAGCGATTTAATAAATAACAATATTAGAATTATTTTTTTATTCTATTGATTGAAACTTAATATTTATTATAAAATCTATTTTTAACTATATATCTGACAATGAGGGGTTTTAAAAAACAATTAAAAAAAGTGTAAAAAAATTGAAAGTTTTGTTGTAAAATATAGAATGAAAAGTTACATTTGCAACCGCTTAAACGATTACGTTCATTGAACTTGGAGAGTTGCCTGAGAGGCCGAAAGGACATGTTTGCTAAACATGCGTATGGGGAACTGTACCAAGGGTTCGAATCCCTTACTCTCCGCTTTTATTTTTTTCGGGGTGTAGCGTAGCCCGGTTATCGCGCCTGCTTTGGGAGCAGGAGGCCGCAGGTTCGAATCCTGCCACCCCGACTTTTAATAGTTATTTAAAAACTATTTTGGTTCCATAGCTCAGCTGGATAGAGCAACGCACTTCTAATGCGTAGGTCGAAGGTTCGAATCCTTCTGGGATCACAAAACCTTCTACTTCAGAAGGTTTTTTTTATTTTTATTAATTTCTAAAATTAATCCATAAACTAATTACCAATAATTTATAATTAGTTAAATTCGCAGTCTTAATAAACATTACCATCATGAATAAAAAAGTTGTTATCGTATCTGCTGTTAGAACACCAATTGGTAGTTTTATGGGAGCATTATCTACAGTTTCTGCTCCTCTATTAGGAGCTACAGCAATTAAAGGAGCTTTAAACAAAATAAATTTAGATCCAAATTTAGTAGACGAAATAATAATGGGTAATGTGGTTCAAGCTGGTGTAGGCCAAGCTCCTGCAAGACAAGCTGCGCTTTATGCTGGATTACCTAATACCGTAATTGCAACTACTATAAACAAAGTTTGTGCTTCAGGAATGAAAGCTGTGATGCAAGCTGCACAAGCAATTATGGTTGGTGATGCTGAAATCATAATAGCTGGTGGTATGGAAAACATGAGTATGATTCCACATTATTTACATTTAAGAAATGGATATAAATTCGGACCAGCAACAATGATTGATGGTATGCAAAAAGATGGATTAACTGACGCATATGATAATAATGCAATGGGAGTTTCTGCAGATTTGTGTGCTACAGAATATAATATTACCAGAGAAGAACAAGATGCATTTGCCATCCAATCATATGAAAGATCTGCAAAAGCTTGGGAAGCTGGCAAATTTGATAATGAAATTGTACCGGTAGAAGTCCCACAACGAAGAGGAGAGCCATTAATGGTTACAAAAGACGAAGAATTTTCAAATGTTAAATTAGATAAAATACCATCATTAAATCCTGCATTTACAAAAGAGGGAACAGTTACAGCTGCAAATGCTTCAACAATAAATGATGGTGCTGCTGCATTGATTTTAATGAGTGAAGAAAAAGCAAATAAATTGGGTTTAAAACCTTTAGCTTATATTAAAAGTTATGCTGATGCTGCTCAAGAACCTAAATGGTTTACAACTACACCTTCCAAAGCAATACCAAAAGCATTAGAAAAAGCTGGTTTAACTATAAATGATGTTGATTTTTTTGAATTTAATGAAGCCTTTTCTGTAGTAGGAATTGTAAATTCTAAAATAATAGGTATAGAGAACGATAAAGTGAATGTTAATGGTGGTGCTGTTTCCTTAGGTCACCCTCTAGGATGTTCAGGAGCCAGAATTATAGTTACTCTAATAAATGTATTAGAACAAAATAATGCAAAAATTGGAGCTGCAGCTATTTGTAATGGTGGCGGAGGTGCTTCAGCAATTGTAATTGAAAAAATATAACATTATAAAATATTTTTTTAAATTAATTTAAATTATAAAATTATTTTAAAATGTTTGGTATATGTAATCTTGCTATTATTCCATTAAGAATAGAACCTAATAATAGAAGCGAAATCGTTTCTCAAATTCTTTTTGGAGAGCATTTTGAAATATTAGAAAATCAAAAACAATGGTCAAAAATTAGATTACATTTTGATCAATATGAAGGCTGGGTTGATTCAAAACAATATCAAATAATAACTGAGAATCAATTTAAACAATTGAATAAGGATATTATTGTACTCAATTCTGATTTGATTGAATATATTACAGCACCAAACAATATTTTAATGCCAATACCATTAGGATCATCACTATCTTTTTTAAATCATAATGATATTAATATTGAGAATTTTATTTTCGATGGTTTAAAAATTAGCGGTATAAAACCAAAGAAAAACATATTAAACACTTCATTTATGTTTCTAAACGCTCCTTATCTTTGGGGAGGAAAAACACCATTTGGAATTGATTGTTCAGGATTTACACAAATGGTTTACAAATTAAATGGTTATCATTTACTTAGAGATGCCTCTCAACAAGCCACTCAAGGTGAAGCTTTAAGTTTCATTGAAGAAAGTGAACCTGGAGATTTAGCTTTCTTTGATAATGAAGAGGGAAAAATTATACACGTTGGAATTATTATGGACGACAACTATATTATTCATGCAAGTGGAAAAGTAAGAATAGATCGTATTGATCATCTAGGTATTTTTAATGCTGAAATAAATAAGCATACACATAAACTTCGAGTAATTAAAAAAAATATATAATCCTATTTCATTCACTTGAAATAGGATTTTTTTATGTTTTATATTATTTTAAACAACATCTCATTATTTAAAATCATAACAGGAGTAAAAAAAAACAAAAAACCCTTCATCTTTGATGAAGGGTTTTTAAAAGAAAGGCGACGACATACTCTCCCACAAATTGCAGTACCATCTGCGCAGGCGGGCT
>JAYTIV010000124.1:0-9573 GCA_043731625.1 Flavobacterium sp.
AGCTGATAGTAAAACTATTTCAAGTGTTTGTATTAAAAACAAATTACTTGAAAAAATTACATTCAAAATGGTTGGCAAAGATGAACAGGACAATGAAATTAAAAAAGAAATGGTAGTACAAAATGATGGTAAAGAATGTGTTTTTAACATTCCGAAAGGTATTTACTCCTACGAAATAATTCTTTCAAATAAAGAAACATATAAAAAAGGAGAATATAAATTTGATGATGATGTTGTTATAACTGTAAAAAAAGAAGATTGATTTATTTTACCTCCAAATAGATTGTTTTAAAATTTCATCAATAGAATTGTTTCTAATAAAATAAATTACTCGAATCAAATGATACGTTATCAAGAAAATCGCCAATCCATAGGCGATTTTTTTATTGAATAGTAGTGTGTTGAAATACTCTTTTTTGGTAATTAGTTCTACTGTCAAAACAATAATTGTAGCAATACAAAACAAGATTACAAAAGGTCCAAGAATATGATAATACATGCTTTTGTAAAGATTGCCTTCGTAAAAATAAACCAATGATTTAGTAATGCCACAACCAGGACAAGGAAAACCTGTAAGCATCTTAAAAGGGCAAAACGATTGGTCTGCATCTAAATGCTGGTCTTGATGAAATAGTATTAAAAAAAACGGAATCATCAGCGTCATACTTGCGCCGATAATTCCGTAAATTTTAAGTTTTGTTGTTGTATTAATTGTATAATTTATTAATGTCACCTTGAACAATCATAGCGGCTATCATGGGAAAGAAAAAACCTAGAATCAATAATAAAGTGGTATCGTCTTTCTCTGGCGATCCTGTCATTTGATAAACTCTTGGTAACGCATCTTTTCCTGCTAAGTAAAAGAAATATAAATTTACAGGGAAACAACATCCAGCAAAAATAGCTATGGGTTGCGATATTACTTCTCTTTCTGAAACTGCATTCAACACTTCGGCCGCTTTTATATTCCAGTAAATATGGTACACCCCACATGTTACTATACCCAGAATTAGTACCACAATCGGGTCTACTTTAAAATAAGGAATGTTGGGTTTTGGTTTGTTCCAGGTTTCGTTGGTTGTGTTTTCCATAAATGTTTTGATGTTTGTTTGTTGTTTATTTTATAAAAATATAAAATTTATTGAAACACGATCAATTGGTTCCCAAAGTTCAATTTTATTTCCTTCTGGATCTAAAATCCAACCAAATTTTCCATAATCATAGGTTTCCATATCGCCAATGATGGTAACATTTTCTTGTGCTAATTTTTTTAATAAATTTTCTAAATTATGCACTCTAAAATTTTGCATAAATTGTTTTTCGCTTGGTTGAAAATAAGTTGTAGTTTCAGAAAATGGTGACCATTGTGTACTACAATCGTTGCCGTTTTTGTCTTTCCACCAAAAAGTAGAACCGTAATCATCGGTTTTCAAACCCAAATATTTGCCATACCAAGCAACTAACTCTTTTGAATTTTTTGATTTAAAAAAAACACCTCCAATTCCTGTTACTCTTTGCTCAACTTCTGCTTCATTTGTTGCACCAAAATATTTTGCTTTTATTTTATCTACAATTACTTGTGACAAACGTTGGTGACTTTCGACTGTCCATCCTGCAATATGCGGAGTAAGAATTACGTTTTTGGCTTGAATTAAATATTGAAATGCTTCTGGCAAATTGTTTGAAGTATTTGAATTAGTATCAAAGATTTTCTCAAAAGATACTTTTTCATATTCTAAAACATCCAAACCTGCACCTAGAATTTTTCCTGATTGAAGCGCGTCAACCAAATCATCTGTTACTACATTTTTTCCTCGAGAGGTATTTAAGAGCCAAAATGGTTTTGCAAAAGCTTGTATAAAATCTTTATTTACCATCTTGTCCGTTTGTAGTGTCCACGGAATATGCAAACTCAAAACATCTGCTTTTTGTTGAAGTTCTTCAAGCGTTACTTGTTTTGCATTAGCATCTGCAACGTTTTCTAAAATATCGTAACACAAAACATCAACTTCAAAACCACGTAGTTTTTTGGCAAACGATTTTCCCATATTTCCATAACCAATTAATCCGATGGTTTTTCCGTCAAGTTCGTGACCGCGATTTTCTTCTCGATTCCAATTTCCAGATTTAACTTCCGCATTTGCTTGATTCAAATTATTAAAAAGCGACAACAACATGGCCAATGTATGCTCGCCAACTGCATTCATATTACCTTCGGGTGCTGCAATAAGCTCGATGTTTTTAGAAATTGCATAATCACAATCAATACTTTCTAATCCCGCACCAACTCTTGCTATAAATTGCAAATTGATGGCTTTGTCAATAAAGTTTTTATCAATTTTGAAACGACTTCGAATAACAATTCCTTGATAATTATGAATTTTTGCTTCGATTTGTTCTTTGGTAGATGTAAAATCCAAGTTATTGGTAAAGCCAAGATGGTTTAATTGTTCAATCAATAAAGGATGATTGCTATCGAGATGTAGAATTTTAATTTTTTCTGGTTTCAAAATAGTTGTTTTGATTTCAAAGTTATAAAAAAACTATTTCATTAGTGATAGAAATTCATATTTACTATGATTTACATTACTTTAACAATTTGAAAACAATATTTTAGTATATTTGTTATAAAGTATTAAATACCACAATACCTTAAAAATAATGATTCGATATTATCCCAACGAAGAATTTCGAGAATTTGAAATTCCAGATAAGTTGAAGTTTCGCTATGCTGTATCCAATATTGGTCGCCTTTTGAGTTTTAAAGACGATATGAAAGAAGGAAATTTGCTAAAAGGCGGAATGGCTGACGGTTATAAAATTTTTCGCTACAAAATTACAGTAGATGGAAAAATAAAAAACAAACATATGTTTATTTATAAACTTGTTGCGAAACTTTTTATTCCAAAAGCATCAGAAGAACAGACTTATGTTTTGCATCTAGATTATGTTAGAGACAACGACACTCTAAATAATTTGAGATGGGCAACTAGAGAAGAAATGATGGAGCATAGTAGAAAAAGCCCACATGTGATTCAGGCAAGAAAAAACTTATTAGAGCATAACTTGAAATCTGATGGTGCAAAACTTACCGTAACCAAAGTAATGCTAATAAAAAAAATGTTAGCAAATCCTAATCGAACTACACGTTTGAAAATGATTGCAAAGCAATTTGGCGTTAGCGAAATGCAAATCAGACGAATTGCTTCCGGTGAAAATTGGAGTCAAGTAAAAATTTAAATTTTACTCTTTTATTTTCTGTAAAGAAGTTTTTATGCCTTTGATCAACGAAGAACTAAATCCTTGATGTTCCATTTCGTTGAGACCAACTATGGTACAACCTTGTGGTGTAGTCACTCTATCTATAAGTTGTTCTGGATGAATTTTTTCTTCTAATAACATTTGTGCTGCACCTTTTGCGGTTTGTGACGCTATTGCCAATGCTGTTTGCGAATCAAAGCCAATTTCTATTCCGGCTTGCATCGATGCGCGAATATATTGCAAAGCATAAGCAGTACCACAAGCGCCTAGAACGGTAGCTGCATCCATTAATTTTTCTTCAATTACTGGAGCAGTTCCTAATTTTTGGAATAATGAAACAACTTTTTCAGCAGCTGTTTTATCTTTTTCGTTAAAAGCAATACAAGTGGCAGATTCCCCAAATTGTACAGCAATATTTGGCATAATTCGAATTACAGCATTATCTGAATTTATTTCTTTTTGAATAGATTCTATTAATACTCCACTAACTGTTGAAACTATAGTTTTGTTTGAAATATTGGCTTTAATTTCGTTTAAAACGGCATTTATTTGATAGGGTTTTACTGCTAAAATAATAATATCTGCCGATTGTATTTGATGAGAATTATCTGCCGAAACTGTGATATTGCTTTTTTCGAGATATTGAATACTCTCTATATTTCTTCTAGTTACCGTAACTTGATTTTCTTTCGCGTATTTAGAGATTCCAATAGCAATGGCAACGCCAAGATTTCCTCCACCTATGATATGTATGTTCATGTCGTTAAAATTGTAAGTTTAAATAAATAGAAAATAGATGCCCTGATTTAAAATCCTAAAATCAATTTTGCAATTGAAAAATAAATGAGAATTCCACAAATATCATTACTCGTTGTTATAAATGGCCCAGTTGCCAAAGCGGGATCAATACCAAATTTGTCTAATAATAATGGAATAAAAGTACCAATAAGAGATGCAATAATAATAACTGAAATTAATGCAATTGTAACAATAATGCCAATAATGAATTCAACATTTAAGAGAAAATGACTTCCAAGAAATAGTATTGTTGCAAGTATAAAACCATTAAGCAAACTTAAAGAAACTTCCTTTATCAATCTATTAAATAAAGAACCGCTTAGAGTGTCATTTGCTAATCCTTGCACTATTATTGCCGAAGATTGTACTCCAACGTTACCAGCCATTGCAGCAATTAGTGGAGTAAAAAAAAATAATTTTCCGTGTTCTAACATTGCGCCTTCAAACAATCCTAAAACTCTTACTGTTATAAATCCTCCTAAAAGTGCCAAAACCAACCAAGGCAATCTAGCTTTGGTGAGTTCAATTATACTATCGTCTGCTTCAACATCTTGAGAGATACCTGCGGCTAATTGGTAATCTTTGTCGGCTTCTTCTTTGATTACATCAACGATATCATCAATTGTAATTCTACCAACTAATCTTCCTAATTCATCAACAACAGGAATGGCTTCTAGGTCATATTTTTGCATGATACGTGCTACCTCAACATCTTCGGTATCAACTTTTACAAAATTTAATTTTCTTATATAAACATCACTAATAGGTGTTTTTGTAGAAGTTGTCAATAAGTCTTTGAGCGACAAACGCCCTTTTAATCGATCTTCGTCATCAACAACGTAGATGGAATGCACTCTAGAAATATTTTCGGCTTGCACACGCATTTCTTTTACACAAGTTAGTACATTCCAATTTTCATTGACTTTTACTAACTCTTTATGCATAATTCCACCTGCGGTATCTTCGTCATAACGCAATAATTCGACAATGTCTTTGGCGTGTTCTACATCTTGAAGTTCTGAGATTACTTCCTCTTTTTTACTTTGAGAAAGTTCAGCAATAATATCTGCTGCATCATTGGTTTCTAGCTCATCTAGCTCTTCGGCAATTTCTTTTGGAGATAGTCGACTTAAGATGTTTTCACGCAAATCATCCTCTAATTCTAGAAGAACTTCGGCTGTTTTTTCGCTATCTAATACCTTAAAAATATAGGTTGCTTCGTCAAAATCAAGCTCATCTAGAATTTCTGCAATATCAGCATGGTGCAAATCATTCAAAAGAACTTCGAGTTGCTCGTCGTTTCTGTTTTGAATAAATTGCTCTAATTGTTGAATTAGATCTTTGCTGATTTTAAACTCCATCGGCTTCTATTTTTTTTGTCAATTCTATAAATTGTTCAACCGACAATTGCTCTGGTCGGAGGTCAAAGATACTATCTTCTCTTAAATTATCAGACAAATTTAAGGTTTTTAAACTATTTCGTAAAGTTTTTCGCCTTTGTTGGAAAGCGGTTTTGACCACTGTAAAAAATAATTTTTCGCCACAAGGCAAACTAAAATCTGCTTTTCTTCTTAAACGCAAAACTCCCGATTTTACTTTTGGTGGTGGTATAAAAACATCTTCGTTTACAGTAAATAAATATTCGGCGTCAAAAAAAGCTTGAACCAAAACAGAGAGTATTCCATAAGCTTTAGTCCCTTTTTTTTCGCAAATTCTCTCTGCAACTTCCTTTTGAAACATTCCTGAAAACTCAGGAATTTGATTGCGATATTCTAATGCTCTAAAAACAATTTGAGTAGAAATATTGTAGGGAAAGTTACCAATTATAGCAAATTGTTTCCCTTCGAAAATTTCGTTGATGTTGTATTTCAGAAAATCTTTCGAAATAATTTTATCTTTCAATTTCGGATAATTCTCATCTAGATAAGTGACAGATTCTGTGTCTATTTCTATGACATAGGTATTGATAGGCTTCTCTAACAAGTACTTTGTTAAAACTCCCATTCCTGGTCCTATTTCTAAAATGTCTTGATATCCTTCAAGATTTAGAGTATCTGCAATTGCTTTTGCAATACTTTCGTCTTTTAAGAAATGTTGCCCGAGGTGTTTTTTGGCTTTTACTTTTTCCATTTATGCTGAATTAATTCAGTGATTTTATATTCTCACAAATACGCAAAAGCGCAAAGCAAAAGATTGTTATTAATGTTCAGAAACCAATTCTAATTCGGTTCTAAAAGCAAGCATTTTATCTCCAAAAAGTTGTTGTCCTTCTTCTCTTAATTTAGGTGCATCTTCTAGATAATATTTTTCTAATGTTTCTATACTATCGGTAGTATATTGTATCGAATAGGTTGTTCCTCCCATTTCTTCTTCAATCAAAACTTTTACCAATCTTGCTGATGAGAATTTTCCGGTAGCTAAGACATCATTGATATGTTTTTTTTGCATCCAAGCAAGCCATTGGTCGTGAACACTTTCGTGGATGTTTATGGTGACGTTGTAGATTATCATTTTTGGGATTTTAATTTATTTTCAATTCTATTTATGCCGTTTATATTCCAAATCAAGAGTCCTGACTTTCCAATTTTATAAATTCTTTCTTTTTCAACATTGTTTAAGAAAGCCCATTTTATCCATTTCTCTACAGAATATGCCCAATAAACCCAACCAGCTATAAAACCAATTAGAAAACTAAGATTTAGTTTTAATTGAAAAAAATAATTTGTTAAAAAAACAACACTACTCATAATTAAAAGCACCGGAAGATTTACCATTAATTGTCCTTTAATAAAAATTTTTGTGTTTGAAATTTGGCCTGTTTTATTCATTAAAAAAATTAAAATAGTTACAAATTGGTATCGCCTCTTAACAATCGGTATTTTTTTCTAGCATCGGTAAAATAAATACTGTCTTCATGATGAAAAATTACCTGCTCATATAAGGTTTTGGCTTTCTCAATATCTTTGAGTTGATTGTTGTATATTTCTGCAGAAAAATAATAGGCTTCGTCAATATAAATACACTCTTTGTGTTGATCAATAATATTTTGATATTGGCTTAAAGCCGAATTATAATCTCCTAATTTCTCATAAGTTTTTCCTATTCTGTACAATGTAACTGCTTCTATTTCTTGTCCTTTGAAACTTTTGATAATGGCTTGGAACAATGTCAATGCTTCTTGATTTTTGTTTTGATATAAAAGATAATCTGCGTGTGCAAATTGTTTTAATGCTGCCTGTGTTGAGTCGGCAACGGTATTGTCATTTATCAAAAGGAAATATTCTAAAGCATCATTTGCTATCAATTGAGTTGAAGCTGATTTGAGTTCTTTGAATTGTTTTTGAGCCCATTCGAAATCGGTTTTAAAATAACTCGTTTTCGCTGCTTTTAGACTTGCTTCGTGACCAACAACATCGTTTTTGAGATCTTCTTCTATTTGAGAATAATAAATTAATGCTTGATTGAACTTTTCTTCATATAATAAAATATCTGCCAATTCCATTTTGACATCTGCTTTTTGATATTCGTTCAAAGGCAAGTTTAATGCGGTTTTTAAAATTGTTTTTCCTTGCTCTGGATTTTTTAATTTAAAGGTTACAAAATGAGCCTGCAAAATCTGTAATGTTAATGAATAGGGACTTATTCCAAATTCTTTGAGCAATGATGTCAATTCAGTATCTATCGTTTTATAATCGATTTCTTTAGCAACATCTATTTGCATTTGTTTTAGAAAAGTATGAGATTGAATGAACAAGTCTATATCTTTGGTGTTTTCAAGAACATAAGTCAGTATTTCTTTGGCAGTTTCTTTCTCGTTTTCTTCGATGGCAAGCTGTGCAAGGTTTATAATGTTAGAAAATGTTTCTGGATTTCGTTTATAAATAGCTTTTTCCTGAATAAATGCTTTTCCGTATTCTTTTTGTTGTACAAAAAACCAACTCAAATATTGGTTCCAAAACACATCTTGATTTTTTTGAGCTTTTACTAATAATGCTTTTCGTAAAGATTCATTGAAGTTAACATCGGCATCTTCGTTCATAAAACGCGACAATTGATTTTGAATCATTATCGAGTTTTGAGGATTGGTGTATGCTTCTGTTAGGAATTTTTCGATCATCATATCGGTATTGCCTTGTTGACCATACAACAATGCCATTTGAAAATTGAAATTGAATTTTGGTTCTAACGCAATAGCAATTTCATAGGATTGCAAAGCATAATCTATCAGTACTTTACGCTCAAAAATTGCTGCAATACCATAAACTTCATTTGGATTTTTTCGGATTTTATCTAATGATTGTTCAAAATATTTTTTGGCTTTTGTAACATCTTTTAGCAATTGATAATTATATCCCAACTCTACCAACAAACTTGATTGTTTGAATTGATTGAGTCGATCAAGAATACTTTTTTCTGCTTTATCGTATTGTTGTAATTGTTGGTAACAATCTATTGTTTTTTGGAAATAATAGGCGTTTGAAGGTTGGCTTTTTAATAATTCTTCATAACTTATTTTAGCTTTTTCAAAATCGCCTTTGTCATAATAATTTTGCGCCAATTGATCGTTTTGTGAAAAACCAATTAGTGCAACCAACAAATTAATATAAAGAAAGATTTTTTTCATTTCAGTTTAAAAAAACAATGTACCAAAGTAACATTTTTTATGTCAATTTAGTACATTGCTTATATAAAGATTAACTTTTTAATTGATGATATCAAAACCGCAATAAGGTCTTAATACTTCTGGAATAACAATTCCTTCTGGCGTTTGATAATTTTCAAGAATTCCGGCTAGAACTCTCGGCAATGCCAATGAACTTCCGTTTAAGGTATGTGCCAATTGGGTTTTTCCGTCTTTTCCTTTAAATCTCAATTTCAAACGGTTGGCTTGAAAAGTTTCGAAATTTGAAACAGAAGAAATTTCTAACCAACGATCTTGTGCGGTAGAAAATACTTCAAAATCATAGGTTAAAGCTGATGTAAAACCCATATCACCACCACAAAGGCGTAAAATTCTGTAAGGTAATTTTAATTCTTGAAGGATACTTTTTACGTGTTCTACCATTCCGTCTAATGCTTGATAAGAATTATCTGGATGTTCTATTCTAACGATTTCTACTTTGTCAAATTGGTGCAAACGGTTTAAACCTCTAACATGTGCTCCGTATGAACCTGCTTCACGACGGAAACAAGGTGTATATCCTGTACAAAGTACTGGCATTTCTTTTTCATTCAAAATCACATCTCTAAACAAATTGGTTACAGGAACTTCGGCAGTTGGAATTAAATATAAATCGTCAATTCCTACGTGATACATTTGACCTTCTTTGTCTGGCAATTGTCCTGTTCCGTAACCTGATGCTTCGTTTACAAGATGCGGAACTTGCATTTCTTTATAACCTGCTTCAGTGTTTTTATCTAAAAAATAATTGATTAAGGCGCGTTGCAATTTGGCACCTTTTCCTTTATAAACAGGAAATCCTGCACCTGTTATTTTTACACCTAATTCAAAAT
>JAYTIV010000125.1:0-57330 GCA_043731625.1 Flavobacterium sp.
CAAATAGAATTATTGCTTCCGCATTTAGATTTATTGCTCCCGCGGAAAGAAATATAGCAATCGCGAACAGATTTATTGCTCCCACGTTTATATTTATTGCAATCGCGGAAAGAAATATAGCAACCGCGAATAGATTTATTGCTCCCGCATTTATATTTATTGCTATCTGACTTATATTTATAGCTATCCGATTTATATTTATGCCATTCCGACTTACATTTAAACAAAGCCGAAACAGAAATAGAGTAACCGCAAATAGGAAACTCACGAAATTGAATAAATAAAAACCGAATGCCTAACAGCGGTTTCAAGAAACTGCGAAATATCCGGTAAGTTCATGTTTTTCTTTCGCAAGATTTTTTATCTTAGCCGAAAGTACGCAGTTACGAAGTTCGCCACTTCATGAAGCGGCGAAACGTTATACACAAGCTTATGAAAACCTTCTTGTTATTAGCACTTTTTGTTTTAATTTGTTCTTGTAAAATGAATGAAAAAGAAACTAATATTAAAAAATCAAATAGAGTTGCTCTTTTTGGTATCAATTTCAAAAATGATGAAGTAAAATCAATTGAGATTTTAGAAATTGATCATCCAATGCTTGGCGGTATAAAAAATTCTGTAAAATTATCGAACAAACAAAAAACTGATTTACTAAATGAATTAGATAATTTAAAAGAAAAAGGAATTATAAAATGTGGCAGTAAACATATTATTCGTTTGATTTTACCTAAAGATACATTACGTTTAAAAGTCTGCGGAGATTTAGTTTCAAACAGGATGAACGACTTGTATTTCGAATCTTCAAATAAGAATTTTTTACTTAAATATTTATAAAAAGCCAGTGTATAACCGTGGTTTTGCAAAATTGCGAATCTTTTGCTAGCCGGACGTATTTCGACCGCAACAATTATTATATTAGCGGAAAGTAAACGTGTCCGCACCTCGCAACTTAGCAAAGCCACATACGTTATATGCCATTTTAGAAAAACCGGAAAACAAAAAAATTCAACAGAATGAGAGTAATGAAAGTAATAGGAATTGTAGTCTTAATATTTATAGTAATATTTGCAGGACTTTATTTTTATATCAAATACAAAACAACTAACATTGAAGACAAAAAAAATTTAGAAGCATCGATAGACAATCAAGCTAATAAATATGTTGCTGAAGGCAACGCTTATGGATTAGTTGTTGGCGTTGTTAAAAATGGCAAAGTCTACATAAAAAGATATGGCACAACAGAAAAAGGAAAAACTACTTTACCTGATAGCACAACAGTTTTTGAATTAGCCTCTACAAGTAAACTTTTTACAACTATTACTTTACAACTTTTAGTAGATAATGGTGAGTTAAACTTAAATGATAAAATTCAAACTTTACTTGGAGACAAAATAAAACTGCCAGTAATTGCTGAAAAAACAACATTACAACACTTAGCGACACACCTATCGGGATTTCCTTCATTACCTAACTCATTTATTGCAAAAATGACAGATGAAACAAATCCTTATAAAGATTTGGCTACACAAGATATTTATGACTATTTAAAAACTTGTGAGGGAAAACAAAATGATGGCTCTTTTGAATATTCAAATTTCGGAATGGGTTTGTTAGGGCATTTATTAGAACTAAAAACTAGCGTAAAATATGAACAATTAGTAAAAGATAGATTACTCAATAAACTTGAAATGAACCAAACTTTTGTAACCATTGACAGTGCAAATAAATCGAAAATTATCCAAGGATTTGATGAAAATGGTAATCCTGCACCAATTTGGATTGATAATGTTTTAACAGGTGCTGGCTCATTTTTATCTAATGGAAGTGATATGCTTAAATTCGTAAAAGCAAACTTAAATGAGAATGCAACACCTATTTCAAAGTCTTTGATTGCTTCTCACAAACAACAATTAGACGGAGAAACAGGACTTGGCTGGATTTTGCCATCAGCTACAGACAAACTTTTAGGCAATAAAAGTATTGTTTGGCACAATGGTATGGCTGGTGCCTATGCAAGTTTTATAGCGATAGATAAAGTAAATAATTATGGGCTTTTTGTATTATCTAACAAGTCAATTGATGTAACTAAGTTTGGAATGAAATTGACAGTAAGTATAAGAACTCAATCGTGGAAAAAATAAAAACGGCATATAACAGGCGTTTCTCGCAATTGCGAATTTAGTGGTAAATTCACGTTCACGTTTCGCAAGAATTTTTATCTTAGTGAAAAATAAAATCACTATTTTCGAAATATAATTTAACAAAAAAAGGTCAACCTATTTCTTGAAATGACTGGTGTGCAACAAAAACTGAAAATAAACCGAAAATAAAAATTAAGATGATACTTTTACAAAGTAGAAAATTAAAAACGAAAAATAATGGCGTTAGGATTTGAAAACGAAATTGAAATTATTGAAGTAATGGAAGGCTACTTAATAAATGCTCGTCCACCAGATGAAGTTAGAAACGAAGTAGACATCAATTATAAAATAGAAAGTCAAAGCATTATTGTTTTTGAAATTCGTCCTGTTTGGAACAATCCAAGCGAAAAAATGGAGTCTAATGTAGCAAAAGCAACATTTGTGAAAACTGAGAACAAATGGAAAATATATTGGTTTAAGTCTGATATGAAATGGCATATTTACAAACCAAATGAAAAAGTAAATAACCTAAAAAAGTTCGTGAAAATTATTGAAGAAGATAAACATTGTTGTTTTTGGGGTTAAACAAGAACATTGAATTTCAAAATAAGGCCAGCACCTAACATTTACTACAAAGGATTTGAGCAAAGGCTTAAGGAAAAATGGCTTTGCATTTGGAATGATTTGCTTCGCCTGTTCGCTATCGCTCGAGTGGCAAATCCGAATAATGGGCTTAATTTAGTCCCAAACTGCTTGTAGCGGAACGTTAACTACTAGTTTCTCCGAAAATTGCGGAAAAAAGATAATCCGAAATAAACATCTATTTTTGCAAAGTGGAAAATCTGAAAAACATACTAATTCTTATAATTTGCTTACAAATAATAATTCCTTTTGTTGTTGAAGGTTGTTTGGTTTTCCAGTTTTGGTTTCACACTTTTTACATCACAACAATCATCAAGAAAAATAAATTTTAACTCAAATGAAAAATTATCTGTTATTACTGACTATTTTATGTGGAATAAATTTTGCTTTTAGTCAAAACACATTCAAAACAATAGTAAAAGACAGCATTACAAACCAAAAAATTAGTAGTGTAAATGTCAAAATAAAAGGAACGCAAATTGGTGCAAGCTCCAACGAAAAAGGAGAAGTAGAACTGACTAACGTTCCAAATGGAAAGCAAATTGTTGTATTTTCTTTTATTGGTTACAGCACTTTAGAAATAGAAATTGATTTTCCGCAAACTTCAATAATTGAAACTATTTTGATGCAAGAAGATGACAGCGAAGAATTAGAAGAAGTTGTTGTTCAAGGAACAAGAAACAATCGAACTTTATCAAAAATCCCAACTCGTGTAGAAGTTTTAACTGAAGAAATTGACGAAGCTGCGACAATGGATCCAAGTAAAGTAGCACATTTACTAACGCATAGCACAGGAATTCAAGTGCAACAAACTTCAGCAACAAGCAATACTGCAAACGTCAGAATTCAAGGACTTGACGGAAGATATACACAAATGCTAAAAGATGGTTTTCCGTTATATGGCGGTTTTTCGGGAAGTTTAAGTATTATGCAAATTCCACCTTTAGATTTGCGACAAATTGAATACATAAAAGGTTCAGCTTCTACACTTTATGGTGGCGGAGCAATTTCGGGTTTAATAAATTTAATTTCAAAAGAGCCAACAAGTGAAGAAACAATTTTACACTTAAATGGTTCGCATATAGGAGCTTTTGATGTAAATATGTTTACAAGTAAAAAGTATGAAAAAATTGGTTTTACACTTTTGGCACAACGAAATGCTCATAAAGCATTTGATGCTGACAAAGACGGATTTACAGATATGCCAGAATTAGAAAAATTTAATTTCAATCCAAAATTAGTTTTTTATCTAACTGAAAAAACAAATTTAAGCGTTGGTGGAACTTTTACCACCGAAAAAAGACAAGGTGGCGATACCAAATTATTAAAAGATGAAACGGCAACAAGTACACATTTTTATAAAGAAAAAAACGAAGTTAGCCGAATTACAACGCAAACTAAATTTGAACACAAACTAACTGAAAACAAAACAATTGCTTTCAGAAATTCGTTTAATGTATTTGATAGAAGTTTGTTTATTACACCAAATTTTATTGATGGCGAATATAAGTTTGCAGGAAAACAATTGTCCTCATTTTCTGAAATGTCGTATTTGTACAAAAAAAATAAAAACTCGTTAATTACAGGTTTAAATTTTTATACAGATGATTTCAAAGAAACGCCACTGCAAAGTACCAATTTGAGAAATGAAAATTATCAAACTATTGGAGGTTTTGCAAATTACACTTTTGATATTGGAGAAAAAGTATCATTAGAAACAGGATTAAGAGCCGATTATGTATTTAACGAAAAGCTTTATTTGTTGCCAAGAGCATCAGCGCTTTTCAAATGGACAAACAAATTAACAACTAGAATTGGTGGTGGTTTAGGTTACAGAAATGCCAGTATTTTTAATCAAGAAGCCGAATTATTAGGTTACAAAAATGTTTTAGCAATAAACAGAAATACAACAAAAGCAGAACAATCCTATGGCGGTAATGCTGATATTGGTTATAAATTAAACTTTGGAAATAAAATGTTTATCAACTTTAACCAAATGTTTTTTTACACCTATCTTCACAAACCTTTGGTTTTACAAAACAATGGTTCAAATTTTGAATTTCAAAACGCAAACGGTTACACAAAAAGTGTTGGAACAGAAACGTTTTTTAAATTTGGTTTCAGTGATTTTGTTCTATTTGTTGGTTACACATTTACAGATGCGACAAATCATTTCAGCGGAACAAAATCAAATGTAACATTAACGCCGAAACATAGTTTGAAAGGCGATTTATTATATGCGTTACCAGGAAAATGGAGAATTGGATTTGATTATGAACTTAAAAGTAGCCAAACTTTGAGCAACGGAAACCAGACAAAATCGTTTTGGACTTACGGAGCAATTGTAGAACATTATTGGAAAAACTTCACGTTTTTTGGAAATGTTGAAAACATATTTGACTATAGACAAACCAGACAAGAAAGTCTAATTTCAGGACCAAATAATACACCCCAATTTACCGAAGTATGGGTACCATTAGACGGATTTGTATTTAACTTTGGACTAAAAATTAAGTTGTAGAAATGAAATTACACTACTAAAACCAAAAGGAACTGTTTTGTAAAATCGTGAATCTTATACAAGCCAGATGTATATTTTCAACTACAATTATTATCTTAGCGAAAAGTAAACGGTTCCGAAGATCGCAACTTAGCAAAGCCACATACGTTACCTGCTATATCACATAACCAAAATGAGAAAAACACTTCTAAAATTTCATATAATTTAAGTTTCATTCTTAATTGTAAATTTTTTATGTGGAATTACTTTTGACATAAGTATAAATTATAGAATAGCATTACTTGTCAAAATACTGTTTTATTTATCCGGAATAGTTTTGTTTTTCATTAATCTTAAACCATTTAAAAAGATTGCGCTTTATTTTTTATTTTATCTAATTTCTCCCCTTTTACTTTTCCTTTCAATACTAATTGATGGAATTTTTGGCGGAATATTGATTTCCTTTTTTGTGTTTTTCATCTCCCCGCCTGACGTTAGATTTCAAGATGAAAATATTAAAATTTATAAAGTTCATAGTGGATTGCTAGCAGGTTGCTGTCAATATGAAATTACTCAAAATGAATTCTTGCTTTTTGAGAAAAAGATTGGAGAATTTAAAATTGAGGAAAACCTACAATTTGAAAAGAGCAAAATAAACTATAACGACAAAAAACTAACAATAAAAATGTTACTGAAAGAATACAACGCAGAAACTAAAAATTACTATGCTAAAGATTCTGTAATTAACATTCCGTTGAAAAGATACAACAGCTAACACACACTACAAACGATTTGGGCAATTAACTCAATGGAATGTTTGTTATATACTTTTGATTTTCAGCGCTTAACCTGAAGTTTTTTTGGAAAACTTTAGCTGAAAAAATTAACTTAATTCTAAAACAAAAATACCGTACAAATCATATAATTCTACATTTTAAAAGAGCTTAAAAATGCTCCAAAAACAATAGCTATTTAAAGAAAACATCGCACAAAATTTTCATAAAACTTGAAATAAATCTGAATTTGCTCCTCTAGATCAATTTCATAGATATAAATCCTTATGAAAAATTAAATCACTATTTTTGATCTGTAATTTGATAAAAAATAAGCAACCAATTTTGGTATAGTCACTATGAATACAAACATAACAATTGATAATTATTTAGACAGTCATTATATCCATAGAAGTAATTGGTTACGAGCTGCTGTATTAGGCGCAAATGATGGTATCATCTCTATTTCAAGTTTGGCTATTGGTGTTGCAGCAGCTAGTTCTACCAGAGAACCTATTCTTTTAGCAACCATTGCTGGTCTTGTTGCTGGAGCATTATCTATGTCGGCTGGAGAATATGTATCTGTGAGTTCACAAACTGATACAGAGAAAGCAGACATTGAAAGAGAAATACAAGAATTAAAAGAAATGCCTGAAGAAGAGTTACAAATATTAGCTCAAATTTATGAAAAAAGAGGGCTCAAAAAAGAAACTGCATTACAAGTAGCTATTGAATTGACAGAGAAAGATGCATTAGGAGCACATATTAGAGATGAGTTAGGAATAAACGAAATAAGCCAAGCAAACCCAATTCAAGCTGCATTAGCATCTGGTGCTGCATTTACTGTTGGAGGTGTTTTACCACTTCTGGTTATCCTTTTTGCGCCTTTAAAAAATATGGAATATTCAATGTATGGTTTTACAATCTTTTTTCTTATTATTTTAGGTACAATTGCAGCAAAAACGGGTGGATCAAACATTCCTAAAGCCATTTTACGTATTACTATTTGGGGTACTATTGCAATGGGTTTATCTGCAATGGTGGGTTATTTATTTGGAGTTAGAGTTTAATTAATGATTATAAAATAATTATACATTATAATTACTTTGTTTTTCCTTTAGGCTTATAACCTTATAACTGGTTTTATTTAAATTTAAAAGTATTTATAATGTTAGAATAAGTGCCAAGAAAATGGCTTTGTACAAAATAGTCACTTTAATGTAATTATAATATTCAATTAACCAACAAGTTACTATTCTCTACAAGCACATTCGTGAAGTTTGTTGATAATTTAATAGGAATTGAGAAATTGGATTTATTTTAATAATTCCAAAAATATTGAAACTTGAGTTAGTTTCGAAATTTTATACCATTAAGATTTTTTTATATTGATGATACTTTCTAAATCTAAATTAAATAAAATGTATACTCCTGCAAAATTACTTTTTCGATCAGTATTTGGAACTTTAAAAAAGGGTGTGATTTCATAATCTAATTTTGTTTCAAAATCTATAAATTTTCCAATTCTTGTTCCTAAACCAAGCTGAATTCCTTTATTTTTGGTTTCAAATATATCATCTGCATCATTGCCTTTATCATTTTTAGATTTTGTTATAAAGGAAAATTTTGGACCTAAAAGCATGTAAAAACCTTTTTGATATTCTTTTCCAAAATCAAATTTAACACTTGGACAAAATTCTATAATATTAAGAGTATATGGATATCCTATTTCGTTAGGATTATACAAAAGTGGGGTATATATAATGTTTTTAGTATTGAAGTTGACTTCGGCTTTCACACCAATATTATTATTGAACCCATACTCTAGATAACCTCCATAGTTTGGAATAAAACTTTTATCAGCATCGAAATGATACACACTTGTATTTTCAATTGAACCATATCCCTGTATTCCTAATATGATACCATACGATACCTTTTGAGCTTGTAAAATATTTGTAATTATAAATAAACTAAGTAATGCTATTTTTTTTTTCATATTTTATTATTAATTTTTATCCATTATTAAATTTCCAACTATTACAAGAATATTGCTAATGTTTAATTTCTATTTCTAAAAAGGATTTCCGTTATTGTCTTAAATAAATGTTCAGCAATATATACAAATTTATATTACTAATCATAATTAATTCAAGGTACAATTAATAAACACTTTCAAGAAAAAAATTTAAATTTTTACTTTATTTAAAACAACTATTCTCTACAAGCACATTCGTGATGTTTGTTGACATATTCGATTGATGATTTACAAAGTTTTTCTAAAATAACTGTATTGATATCTGACAGTTTTTTTATATAAATACAAGCTTTTGACATTTTGTATTTTCCTAAATCAGCTACTAGTATTTTGCTGTCCTCTGTTGGTGAGTATACATATAATGAAAATGCTGCTTTGCGTGGTGAGAACCCAATAATTGGTGCATCTCCTTCGTGTCCACTTGCATATTTGTAGTGGTAACTTCCAAAACCTATAATTGTTGGTCCCCACATTTTGGGTTCAAAACCAGACCATTTACTCATTAATTCAATTAATTGAAAACTATCCGATTTCTTTTGATCATTATCTACGAAGGTGTTGATAAAATCATTGACACTATTATCTGTAAAAATTGTTTTATTTTTTGCCATAAATACTTTATTACTTTCAGCCTATTTTTGTTTAATTCACATTAAATTTTAAATTTTAGAAAAATTGAAAAGTCAAGTATTGTAAGTAATAAAAATAAACTTTTTTTAGATATCCTATTTTTTGTACATCCCTTTTTTGTTACTATAGAATCTATTATAAAAATATTTTAATTGTTATTGAAAGCAATCAGCTCATAAAATATTTTACCCATTTCAGCTTTCTATTTGTATATGGAGCATATTTTAATAAAGGATCAAACCAAGTTGCTGTTTTTATAATCGATTTGGTATGACTCATCGTATCAAAACTATCTTTCCCATGGTATTTGCCCATACCACTATTGCCAACTCCTCCAAAAGGTAATTTTGGATTTACAAGATGTACCATACTATTATTAACACAACCTCCACCAAACTCAATTTGTTGGATATAATAGTCTATGTTCTTTTCGTCTTTTGAGAAAATATAACAGGCTAATGGGTGCCTATGTTTTCTCACTTGCAGTACCACTTCTTCTTTGGTTTTGAATGTTAAAATTGGTAATATGGGACCGAAAATTTCTTCTTGCATTATTGCGTCGTTCAGAGTAACTTGGTCAATAACTGTAGGTGATATATACCGTTCTGTTTCGTCATATTGTCCACCAATTCGAATCCGACCGTTATTTAAATATTGTTTTAGTACTTCAAATCGTTTGTTATTTACTATACGAGCTAAATCTTCAGAAATTTGAGGATTTTCACCATAAAAGAAAAGAATGTTTTTTTTGATTTCTTCAATAAAAATCTCTTTAATATCCTCATGAACCAACAAATAATCTGGGCATACACACGTTTGTCCTGCATTGAAAAACTTTGCCCATGTTAAACGTCTTGCAGCTACTTCAATATTGACATTTTTATCTACAATAGCTGGACTTTTCCCTCCCAATTCTAGTGTAACTGGTATTAGTTGTTTTGCTGCCATTACCGCTATTTGACTCCCAACTTTTGAACTACCTGTAAAAAAAATATGGTCGAAGCGATTGTTATCAATTAGCAATGGTCCCATTATTGTTCCAGAACCTTGAACTACACTAATATACTTATTATCAAAGGTGTTTTCTATCAATTTCTCAACCACTTTTGCCGTATTTGGCGTTTCGTTACTGGGTTTGATAATTGCACAATTTCCAGCGGCAATAGCTCCAACTAATGGCGCAAGTAGTAATTGAAAAGGATAATTCCAAGGACCAATTATTAATACAACTCCAAGTGGCTGTTTGAAAATTATACTCGTTGAAGGCTGCAAAACTAATGGAGTTGTTACTTTCTTTGTTTGCATCCACTCTTTTAAGTTATTTATGGTATACTTTATCTCTTCTAGCATAAATCCGATCTCACTAGTATATGCTTCAAATTTTGGTTTACGCAAATCGTCATGAAGGGCTTCTAGAATCTCTACTTCATATTTTAGAATTGCCACCTTCAATTTTTTTAATTGTTCTAATCTGAATTGATACGATTGAGTATTGCCCTCATCAAAAAATATTCTTTTTTGATTGAAAATCTCTTTTATTTCTTCAACTGTACCCATTGTATTTATATTTATTTAATAAAAAATATATTATTTTAAATTGAATTGACTCATTCTAGGAAATTAAAAAACAAAACCAACATATAAAATAAAAATGCCATAATGAAACCTTTGAGGCTTTTAACAAATTGGAAATTCTATTTTGTTGAATCTATTTTTTGTCTATCAAATATAGCTCATTATTCTTTTATAAAATCATTTCAAAATTTTGATTTTTTTTAGAAGCAACTATATATTATCTTATCCTTTTAATTCATTTTAAATAAATGTATCGGTATAGATTTGTAAAGTTATTTTCAAATACTATATTTGAACAAAGTGTATTACTTACTATTTTAATACAATCAAAACTTTTTATTTATGAAAAAAGTATTTCAAATAGCAATATTATTTGTTTCCATAATTGGATTCGGTCAAACTGAAATCACAGGTTCCTTTAAATCTGAAATTATTACATCATTTGACCTACAATATATTCTGCACAAACCAGAAAATAGTTCGGTGCCAAAACCATTACTTATCTTTTTGCATGGTACTGGAGAAAAAGGAAATGATTTAGAAAAACTAAAAGGGATTGGACCGCTACAGTATATCAAAACCCACACCTTAGATGCTTATATTTTGGCACCACAATGTCCGAATGATGTCTATTGGGATTCTGAACAATTGTATCAATTGATAAAAAAAATTATTATAGAAAACAAAATTGATACCACCCGAATTTACCTCACTGGGTTGAGTATGGGTGCTTGGGCAACATGGAATCTTGCCTACAAACACCCTGAATTATTTGCAGCATTAGTCCCAATTGCTGGCTATGTAGACAGAATTCCAATGGTTGAAAATTGTAAAATAAAAGATATTCCAATTCGTATGTTTCACGGATTACAAGACAATGTGGTAAACATTAGTTACTCCATTGGGATGTATAACAAACTTCGTGAATGTAATAAAGATATTAAATTCGAGATTTTCAATGACGCACAACATGATAGTTGGACAAGAGTATATAATAATCCAGAAATATATGATTGGCTGTTAAAACAGAAAAAATAAAATTATTCTAAATTATTCAGGTATAACAATTTCACCATGCCAATTCATAAAGCCTCCAATAAGGTTATATGTATTTTCAAAACCCAATTGATTCATAATGCTACACGCTTGTGAACTTCTTCCTCCTGCTTTGCAATACACATAGTAGTTTTTGTTTTTGTCCAGTTCTTCGACTTTATAAATAAATCCTTGTCCTTTGTAAATATCAATATTTATAGCATTAGGAATCATACCTTCGTGGCATTCGTCTTCCGTTCTTACATCTAATATTGCTGCATTTGGGTCTTTTTGTAATTGCTCTACCCACTCTTTTTGTGTCAAATCCATAACATTTATTTTTTTAACAAAAATACATTTTTCCATTAAAACTGCATTCATAAAGTAGCTTTCAATTTATTAACATAAAAATAACTATTTATTTGTATATACAAATGAAATCCTTACTACATTTGTACTTACAAATAAGATAGTGCAATAATGAAAATTGAAGAGTACATAAAATCAACAATAAAATTAAGTGAAGGCAAAAGTGCAATTCTTAATATATTGTACACTCAAAATATTGTAAATGACCGATTTAATGAGATTTTGAAACCTTTTGAACTTTCGCCAGAGCAATATAATGTATTACGCATTCTTAGAGGTCAAAAGGGTAAACCTGCTAATATGTGTGTTATTCAAGAGAGAATGATTGCTAAAAGTAGTAATACCACACGATTGATTGATAAATTATTAAACAAAGAATTGGTTACACGAGAAGTCTGTCCTGAAAATAGACGAAAAATGGAAATTGAAATTACAGCAAAAGGACTTCAGTTATTAACCATCTTAGAACCTGAAGTGAATCAGCACGAAAATGATTTTGCCCAAAATCTAACACCACAAGAATTAGAACAATTAAATGAATTATTAGAGAAATATAGAAAACCAAAATTATGAGTGATTTTATTGAGAATGCAAAATGGCGTTATGCCACCAAAAAATTCGATACTACCAAAAAAGTATCCGATAAAGATTTAAACATTTTGAAAGAAGCTATTACACTTAGTGCTTCTTCTTATGGTTTACAGCCTTATAAAGTAATAATAGTTGAAAACCAAGAATTGAGAACAAAATTACAACCTGCTTCTTGGGGACAAACACAAATTGTTGATGCATCGCATTTGATTGTTTTTGCCAATATAATTAATATTGGAGAACCTGAAATAGATGACTACTTCAAAAATTTGATTGACACAAGAGGCATTCCTGCAGAAGCAGTTCAAGGGTATTCAGATTATATGAAATCAAATGTTTTGCCACTATCTGAAGAGGTGAAAAATATTTGGACAGCCAAACAAACCTATCTTGCTTTAGGAAATTTGTTGAATGCTGCTTCAGAATTAAAAATAGATGTTACCCCAATGGAAGGTTTTGTTCCTGCACAATACAATGAAATTTTAGGTTTAGATAAATTAAACCTTAATGCTACTTTAGTTGCAGCTGTTGGTTATCGTCATGAAGAAGATGCCACACAACATTACAAAAAAGTTAGAAAATCTAATGAAGACTTATTTATTACACAATAATTATTAACCTTAATCAAATTTAAAAAAATGAAAAATTTAAAATCAATTGCCATTGCATTATTAGTAACTGTTTCAACAATAGTTTCTGCACAAACCAAGAAAGTAAATGTTGAAAAAAGTAAAATTACTTGGATTGGTAAAAAAGTTACAGGTCAACACGAAGGAACGATTAGTTTAAAAGACGGAGCTTTAGTATTTAAAGGAAAAAAATTAACTGGAGGAACTTTTACAGTTGATATGAATTCTATTGCTGTTACTGATTTAAAAGCAGGTGAAGGAAAAGAAAAACTTGAAGGACACTTGAAATCTGGAGACTTTTTTGGAACAGAAAAATTTTCAACTGCCACTCTAGTTTTCAAAACAATTGGTGCCAAAGGAAATGGAACATATGCTGTTACAGCTGATTTGACAATAAAAGGAAGCACTAATCCAATAACTTTTGATATCACAGTTGCAGGAAAAACAGCTACTACAAAACTTGTAATTGATAGAACAAAATATGATATCAAATACGGTTCAGGAAGTTTCTTTGACAATTTAGGAGATAAAGCAATTTCGGATAATTTTGAATTAAACGTGAACTTGGCTTTGTAATTTCAAACCAAAATACATTTTTAAAAACCCTGACATTTATTTGTTAGGGTTTTCTTTTTTTCATTAAAAAAAACACTGCTTAAATTTAATTTTAATTTGTTTTTATCGTAACTTTGGTTGTATTCGATTTTTAATTAAATATTTGAATATTAATCTATTATAGTATTAACCAACCAAAATAATGTACTTATGAAAAAAATCATTTTTGTACTATTAGTATTCCTTACTAGTATTACTCTTACGGCACAAACCAAAAAAATTAATGTTACAAAAAGCATCCTCAATTGGACAGGAAAGAAAGTTACTGGTGAACATAAAGGTACCTTAAAATTTAAAGATGGAGCATTAGTTTTTACTAATAAAAAAATTGTTGGAGGAACATTTGTTGTAGATATGACTACATTAAACAATAATGATCAATCCGGAAAAGGCAAAGAAAAATTGGAAGGACATTTAAAATCGACTGATTTTTTTGATACTGAAGGATTTAAAACTGCAAAATTGGTTTTTAAAACCATTTCTGAGAAAAGCAAAAATCTTTATAAAGTAACTGCCGATTTAACTATTAAAGGAAAAACAAATCCTGTTACTTTTGATTTACTTTTAAAAGGAAAAACTGCTACAGCAGACTTAACAATCGATAGAACCAAATACGGCATTCAATATGGTTCTGGTAGCTTTTTTGATGATTTGGGAGATAGAACCATTTATGATGAATTTGATTTGAAAGTTGCTTTGCAGTTCTAAATAAAAATCAAATTTTAAAATGAAAAAAGTAGTTTTTGTATTTCTAATTTTTGCAATTGTATTGGGTTGTGTAACCTCAAGATCTTCCTTACCCAAAACCAAAAATACCACAATTGCTCAAAAAGATACAGTACGGATTGCCAATGATTCTCTTGAATATGAAGTCATTATTATTGAACCGGGTCTTGATACTTGGCTTATGAGTACTGCCAAGCCAAGAAATTTTTATTCTTTGTCCTATTTAGAAATAAAAAATAAATTTTATGTAAATGAATGGAATAATCGTGTCATGCAACCTTTTCAATACGATACTAAATTATACGAAATGCGAATTGATTATGATTCGAATATTCATTACGGTTATGAAGTAAATTATTTGCTTTATAATTATTTTGTCTTTTTTCAGAATCGATACAAACAAAAACTATAATCTTTATTTACAATTCATTTATATTTGCACTAATATAAATGCTATGCAAAAATTAAAACAACGTTGGGGCATTCAATCCAATTTCCAACTTACTATTATTTTTATTGTTTTTGCAATAACGGGTTCAGCTTCGGCTTGGCTTTCCAAACCATTTTGTATTTGGTTAGGAATCACCAAAGCCGATTTAGGATTTTGGTTTACCCCTATTCGTTTGCTTTTAATATTTCCAATTTATCAGGTATTGTTGGTTTTAATAGGATTTATTTTTGGGCAATTTAAATTCTTTTGGGCTTTTGAAAAAAAAATGCTTCGAAGTATGAAATTGGGTTTTTTGTTACCAAAAGAATAAATAAATTCTATCCTTATTTTCTGATGACATAGGTATAGAACCAAGTCAAAGTAAAAGAGGGAATAAAATCAGTAAAAGGAAATATTTCTTCGAGAAAAGCAAAAATTCCACCCACTTTTCCAACAGTTCCTTTATACAAATAAGTCATTAAGAATCCAGCTATTGGTGCCCAAATTACATCTAAAAATTCTCCCATTACAGGAATTATAAATGAAGCCATTCCTATAGCGTCAAAAAGGAGACTTAAAACTAAATCTCTAGTTTTATTATTGGGTACAACTGTATTTTGCACTTCTGAAGACATTTTTTATTTTTATAATTAATATCTAATGCACAAAACTAATGCCAACTTTAATTTTGAGTTTCTAATTTTCTAAAAATGAAGATTCCTATTATTATAACTCACAATGTTAGTCTGTTTTTCTTAAAAACTTTGTTTCTTTGCATAAAGACTAATTTCTATGATTGAGGCCAAAAACATACATAAATATTACGACGAGTTACACGTTCTCAAAGGTGTTGATTTGCATATCAAAAAAGGAGAAATTGTTTCAATTGTTGGCGCTTCTGGAGCTGGTAAAACTACTTTGCTTCAAATTTTAGGAACATTAGACCAACCAAAAAAAGACAGCAATTCGATTTTAGAGATAAATGGTCAAAATATCCTGCAGATGAAGGATAAAATGTTATCTCAATTTCGAAATTTGAATTTAGGTTTCATTTTTCAATTTCATCAATTGTTACCCGAATTTTCGGCTATAGAAAATGTGTGTATTCCAGCATATATAGCAGGGAAAAATAAAAGTGAAACAGAAGTTGAAGCCAAAAAACTTTTAGAATATCTTGGATTATCACATCGTATCGATCATAAACCCAGCGAACTTTCTGGAGGAGAACAACAACGTGTGGCAGTAGCTAGAGCTTTGATCAACAAACCAGCCATTATTTTTGCAGATGAACCGTCGGGAAATTTAGATACCCAATCTGCAGAAAATTTGCACCAATTATTTTTTAAATTGCGTGATGAATTTGGTCAAACCTTTGTCATTGTTACTCATAATGAAGATTTAGCCAATATGGCTGATAGAAAATTGGTTATGGTAGATGGAAAAATTGTCTAAAATGAATTTTAGTTATTTGAAATCTTTTTTGGATGAAAAAGTAACTTTATACAACAATCCGAATTTTATAGAATCTGATCCTGTTCAAATACCGCATTTGTTTTCTCAAAAAGAAGATATAGAAATTGCAGGATTTTTGAGTGCTACTATTGCTTGGGGAAATCGCAAAATGATTATTCAGAATTCGCATAAAATGATGAATTTATTGGGAAATTCACCCTATGATTTTGTCATGTCCCATTCTGATAATGATTTAGAAAAACTATCAACTTTTGTTCACAGAACCTTTAACGGTAAGGATTTTGTGACTTTTGTTAAAGGGTTGCAACATATTTATACCCATCATAATGGTATTGAAGCTGTATTTGCATTACATCAAGAAAACCATCATTTAGGAAAAAGTATCCACGAGTTTAGAAAGCTTTTTTTTGAAATTAGTCACGAATCTAGAACTCAGAAACACATTTCAGATCCTTTGAATAATTCTGCTGCCAAACGCATCAATATGTATTTGAGATGGATGATTAGAAAAGACAATGCTGGTGTTGATTTGGGTATTTGGAAAAGTATTTCACCTCATAAACTGTCTTGCCCACTTGATGTTCATTCTGGTAATGTGGCTCGTAAACTTGAATTGCTTACCCGAAAACAAAATGATGGGAAAGCTTTGGCAGAATTGGATGCCCAACTTCGTAGTCTAGATGCTACAGATCCAGTAAAATATGATTTTGCCCTCTTTGGTTTGGGTGTTTTTGAAGGATTTTAAATTTCTTTAAATCATTAATATATCTTTCAATGTATTTTCTAAAACGGGTTTAGGAATAAAACCTTTTACAGATGCATAATTCTTAGATTTTTCAATTTCATTAATATCTATAGTAGAAGAAACAATATATATATTGCATTTTTGATGGTAATTAGATTGTTCAATTTCTTCAAGAAATTGCCATCCATCAAGCATTGGCATATTGATATCTAAAAAAATAATGTCTGGAAAACTTTCTTCATTTGAGTAATGATTTTCTAAAACCGTTATAGCTTCTTCACCATTGACAAGGTTTCTTATTTCATTAAAATTTTCAATTTTTTTAAGCAACTTCTTCAATACAAATACAAATGTTGAATCGTCGTCTATTATATAAGTTAAATCAAAATTACACATCAAAAGTTAGTTTAAATTTAGACCCTTTACCTACTTCGCTCTCTAATTCTATTGTACCGCCTAGTGCTTCGACATGGTTTTTGGTCATAAAAAGACCAAGTCCAACGGCATCACTGTTTCCGTGAAAAGTTTTATACATACCAAATATTTTATCTTTATTTCTATTCATATCTATTCCTAATCCATTATCCTTGACCGAAATAATACATTTTGATCCTTTTTTGACTAATTCAATGGATATTATTGGGTTTCTATCGTGTGCTTTATATTTGATTGCATTAGTAATTAGATTAAACATAATACTTTCAAAATAAGATGGAATACTTTTAATCGTACAATCCTCTGTAACATTTATAGAAATTTCAACTTTTTCATTTTTAATAATTCCGTTTATACCAATCAATGCTTTTTCTATTTCAGACTTAACACTCAATGGCACTTTTTGTTCGGTTGTGTTTAGTTTTACATTTATTGTTTCGTTTAAATAATAAATGGTATCAGAAAGTTTGGCATTACTTTCTTTCAGTAATTTAAAATATTCTTTTCGTTCAGCTTCTTCGTCTGTTTCATCAATTAAGTTAATAATCATCGTCATATTACTCGTATTTGATCTAATATTATGAGAAATGATATTGGTAAAATCTAACAGTTTTTCATTTTGTGATTTGGAAAGCGCGTATAGTTTTTCAATTTTTATTTCGGTATCTTTCATTGCAGAAATATCTCTCGAAATAATGATGTATTTTGAATAAAGCCCTTTTGAATCATAAATAACACTTGCTGCATCTTCACGCCACAAATATTTACCCGATTTATTTCTTAATCGATGTTGGTATTTGAAATTTTTTATTTTTTTTGAGAGATTATAATAAATAATAGCTTTAACATTTTCGACATCATCTGGGTGCATATGATTAAAAATATCATCAGGTGTCATCGAATGTATTTCATCCAAATCATACCCAATTAATTTGAAATAATTAGGCGAAATATAGGTAACAAATCTATTCTCGAATATCACAAAACCATCTTTTGATGTTTCTGTTATAAGACTTAATTTTCTTTTACTTTCAATTAATTCTTTTTCTATTATTTTTCTATGAAATTGAACTTTCAAGATAGAATATATATCTGTAATAGATCGAGCAAAAGCTAAATCTGCTTCATTCCAGTTTTTTTTATTTTTTTTATTTTCACAACATAAAACACCTATTAGTTGTCCGTTTTCACGAATAGGTAAATCAAGAATAGACTTGATATCTAGAGGCTTTAAATAATTTTCGTTTAATTCTGAAGTGTATTTATTTGTTAATGCATCATTTGCAACAATTGCAATACCTTCACTTAATGCTTTAAAATAGACAGGACAATCTAAAGCTTGAATCTCTTTTTCGGTTATGTGCTTTGTTGTTGTTTTATCAAATAAATCTATGCAAACCAATTTACCCTCTTCTAATATCCATATACTAGCTCTACTAATGTTTAAACCATCTACAGCAGTTTCTGTAATTATTGTATTTATTTTGACTTCATCATTATTAGCCTCAAACGTATATCGATATAATTTATGCAATAAATCGAAGTGTTTTTGTGTATATAGTAAATTACTGCTAATGTCTTTTTTTTCCATTCGGAAAAGGATTAGATAGTTGAAAATCTTACAATTACTCGAAAATTTAACAAAAAAAAAGATAACATAAAATAATTTCCGTTGAAAACACAAAATCATCGGTGAAATGACACCTAATTCTTCTTTTAAATAGAATCCACAATTATTGTGTACCTTTGCACAAAATACAAGCAAATGAGTACTTTCGAGCAATTTAATCTTCCCAAATCAGTTCAAAAAGCAATTGATGAATTGGGTTTTACAATTCCTACACCTATACAGGAAAAATCTTTTTCTGTAATTATGTCTGGAAGAGATATGATGGGGATTGCACAAACAGGTACTGGTAAAACATTTGCCTATTTATTGCCTTTATTAAAATTATATAAATTTACTCCAACCGAAACACCAAAAATTGTCATTCTAGTTCCTACACGAGAACTTGTGGTTCAAGTGGTTGAAGAAGTAGAAAAATTGACAAAATATATGTCGGTTAGAACTTTAGGGATTTATGGTGGTGTAAATATAAATACCCAAAAAAAATCGGTTTATCAAGGAATTGATATTCTAGTTGGAACTCCAGGACGAACGATGGATTTGGCGCTAGATAATGTAATCCGTTTTGAAGAAACAGCCAAATTGGTTATTGATGAGTTTGACGAAATGCTCAATTTAGGATTTAGAGCACAGCTAACTTCTATTTTAGCTATGATGAAACCCAAACGTCAGAACATCTTATTTTCGGCAACTATGACCGAAGAAGTAGATGCTGTTTTGAATGATTTCTTTGATTTTCCAGAAGAAGTAACATTGGCAGCTTCAGGAACTCCGTTAGAAAACATTAAACAAATTACTTATAACGTACCCAATTTTAATACCAAAGTCAATTTATTAAAATACCTTCTAGAAACTGATGATACTATGGATCGTGTTTTGGTATTTGTCAATAACAAGAAAATTTCGGATATGCTTCACGAACGCATAGAAGAACATTTTGAAGGTCAGTTTGGTGTGATTCACTCTAACAAATCACAAAATTACAGATTGAGTACTATGGCTTCTTTTCAAGAAGGAAATTTAAGAGGAATAATTACAACCGATATTATGGCTAGAGGTCTTGATATTTCTAATATTTCTCACGTTATCAATTTTGAAATTCCGGAATATCCTGAGTTGTATATGCATAGAATTGGTCGTACCGGTCGTGCTGATGCAACAGGAACAGCCATAAGTTTGTTTACTCCAAGAGAAGAAGAATTTAAAATTGAAGCAGAATTGTTAATGAATATGGAATTGGATGTTGAAAATCTGCCAGATGAAGTTGAAATTTCTACTGTTTTGATTGCACCAGAAAAAGACAAACAAGCCATTAAATTTTTATTAAAAAAACCAAAACTTGATGGTGATGGTGCTTTTCATGACAAGTCAAAAAAGAATAAAAAAGTAAATCTTGGTGGTCCATCAAAAACCAAAAAGAAAACCCACGGTTCTGTTAATAGAAATATGCTAAAGACACGTGACAAAAAAAGAAAAGAGAAATAGTATTCTTATTTTTCAAATACCAAACATACTGGTGAACACAATTCTAGTTTTTTTCCAGTATCGGTTAGTTTTCCGGTTGCCTTATTAATTTTAAAAACCACTACAGTATTGGTGTATTGATGCGCTACCAAAAGGAAATTTCCAGTTGGATCTATCGCAAAATTTCTTGGTCCTTTTCCTAAAGTACTTACTGTTTCTATCCATTTTAATTTTCCATCGTTGCTTATTTCAAAACAAGTAATGTCATTTGCAGTTCCTCTATTTGTAGCATATAAAAATTTTCCGTCAGGCGAAATATGAATATCCGCAGCACTCGTATCTCCTTTAAAATCTTTACTAACAACAGAAGTTTCTTGAATTAATTCAAAGGATTCGTTTTCATATTTATAAGCAGAAACTGTTCCGTCAAGTTCTTGCATTAAATACATATACTTTCCATCATTGCTAAAAGTTAAATGTCGTGGTCCGCTACCTAATTTTACGGTGATACTATCCTTTATTGCAAGAATATTTGATTTTGCATTTGGGTTGTATTTATAGATATATACTTTATCAACACCCAAATCGTTGGCTAATACATATTTTTTATCAGGTGTAAATTGCACCATATGTACGTGGGCACTTTGCTGTCTTTTGAGATTTATACTTTTTCCTAAGTGTTGAATGACTTGTTTTGAAGGTGTTAGACTACCGTTTTTATTTTTTCCGAAAACGGATATTGTTCCACCCGAATAATTGGCAACAATACAATTCTTTTTATCTTCCAAAATAAAACATGGGTCAGCACCTTTAGAATCTTGTTTGTTTATCAATTTCAAACTTCCATTTTTGGAGTTATAATCAAAGGCACTAACTGTACTTTCTGCTCCATTTTCATTGACACTATAGATGCCTTTTTTATTGGATGAAAGAGTCAAATAACTTGGATTGACCACTTTATCAGTGGCATTTTTAAATGTAAAATCTCCTGTTTGAGAGTTGAAATCATACACATAAATTCCTTTGCTATCACAAGATTTAGTATAGGTTCCTATGATCAAATTATAATTGATTTTTTGTGCACTACTTGTAATAAAAATTAGAATCGAAACAACATGGTAAGCAAATTTTTTCATTTTAAAAGATTTTATAGGCATAACAAAAATAGATTATATACCAATAATTCCTATCATTTATAAAATTCATTTGAAAAAAATAGCATTTTAAATACAATTTTACTTAGACCAAATCATAAAAAGTAGTATTTTTGACGAGAGAAATTCACTGTACTCAACTCGAATAAAACCTTGTGAAGTAAATTATACATAGAATGCAATTTAAACATCCTGAGATTCTTTATTTTCTTTTTTTGCTGATAATACCAATCTTGGTTCACTTGTTTCAATTGCGACGTTTTAAAAAAGAATATTTTACAAACGTTCGATTTCTAAAAGAACTATCCATACAAACCCGTAAAAGTTCTAGAATCAAAAAATGGCTATTGTTGGCCACTCGATTATTGCTTTTTACCGCATTAATTTTTGCTTTTGCTCAACCCTTTTTTAAAGCCAAAGATAGTGTCAATAGTACAAACGAATTGTATCTAGTTTTAGATAATTCTTTCAGTATGCAGGCCAAAGGTCAAAAAGGAGAATTGCTAAAAAGAGCAGTCGAAGATTTGTTAGAACAAACACCAGAACATCAAAATTTTTCATTAATTACCAATTCAGAAACTTTCTGGAATACGGATATCAAGTCGATTCAAAAAGAGTTGCAAAATTTAAAATATAGCCCAAATGCTTTTCAATTAGAAAGTGCTATGAGCAAAATAAAAGCGCACCAATCTGTCTATAATAAAGATGTTGTGGTGATTTCTGATGCTTTAGGATTAGAACAAAAACAATTAAAAAGTATTGATAAAAACTGGAATACTCAATTTGTCATTCCGAAAATTGAACAAAAAAACAATGTAGCGGTTGATCGCGTTTTTATCAATCAAACTTTAGATAATTTTTATGAAATTGGAGTTGTTTTAAAAGCTTACGGAGAAGATTTTGCAGCATTACCCATTGCATTATACAATAACGAAAAGTTAATTGCAAAGACAATAGTTAAGTTGGATACTAAAGAAAAAACGGTAAACTTCACGATTCCAAAAGAGAATTTCAATGGCTACGTATCTATTACAGATAACGGATTGGCTTATGATAACACCTATTATTTTAGTATTTCGAAACCAGAGAAATTAAATGTTTTGAGTATTGGAGAAGCCGAGAAAAGTAATTTTCTATCAAGAATTTACACCAGTGACGAATTCAATTACACTACTTTTAATTTAAGCAATTTAGATTATAATCTTCTCGAAAAACAAGATGCTATTATTTTGAATGAACTTCCAGATTTGACTCAAGCATTGCAAACCACTTTAAAAACATTTGTATCTAAAGGTGGCAATGTAGTTTTGATTCCATCATCTGAATGTGCCGTTTCGAATATCAATAGTTTTCTTGCTAATTTTGGAAAAACACAATTCAAATCCTTCCTAAAAACCGAAAAATTAATCACCAAAATAGCTTTTAACAATCCGATTTATAGTTCGGTTTTTGAAAAACAAGTGGTCAATTTTCAATATCCAAAAACAGAAGCTTCTTTTGAAATTAGTAGTTCAAGTCCTGCTATTTTGAGTTATAATGATCAAAGTATTTTTCTAACATCTAGTCAAAATCAATTGTCATCGTTGTATATTTTTACAGCACCAATAAACAAAATCAATTCTAATTTTCAGAATTCACCCCTAATTGTTCCTACGTTTTATAATATGGCACAAAGTTCTCAAAAAACGGGTGTTAGCGCATTGCTAATTGGTGAAAACAATCCAATATTAATTGATGCTTTATTAACAAAAGATGAAATATTAGAAGTTCGAAATAAAGACGAAAAATTTATCCCTGTTCAACAAATACTAAACAATAAAGTAAAATTAAATTGTAACGAATATCCACAACAAGCCGGAAACTTTGGAATTTTTAAAAAAGAAGAGCTAATCAAAAACATAAGTTTTAATTATAATAGAATCGAAAGTAATCTCACTATTTCTAATGAAGGGTTGTTATCTGATTTTAAGATTATTGATTCTATTGAAACTGTTTTTAATTCCTTGCTAACTGATAGAAGCAATAATGAAATCTGGAAATGGTTTATTATTCTAGCTTTATTATTTTTAATCACTGAAGTATTCATTCAAAAATTTGTAAAATGAATTTAATTATAAGAGAAGCTCAAATTGTAGATCCAAAAAGTTCGTTTCACAATCAAGTTGTCGATTTACAAATTGAAAATGGGATTATTATTAAAATAGGCTCAAAAATTTCGAATTCTAAGAACATTGAAGAATTAAAACTGCCTAATCTCCACATTTCAGAAGGCTGGTTTGATAGCAGTGTTTCCTTAGGTGAACCCGGTTTTGAAGATAGAGAAACTATTGCAAATGGTCTAGAAGTTGCTGCAAAAAGCGGTTTTACTGCAATTGCGTTACAACCCAATACATTTCCTGTTTTAGATAATCAATCGCAAATTAATTTTGTACAATCAAAAGCAAAAAATAGCGCAACGCAATTGTATCCTATTGGTGCTTTGACCAAAGAATGTTTAGGAAAAGATTTAGCCGAATTGTTTGATATGAAAAATGCAGGTGCAATTGCTTTTGGCGATTATAATAAAAATATTACCAATCCTAATTTGCTAAAAATAGCCCTACAATATACCCAAGATTTTGATGGCTTGGTTCTTGCTTTTTGTCAAGATTCCGATTTGAAAGGAAATGGTGTTGCCAACGAAGGCATAGTTTCTACTCGATTGGGATTAAAAGGCATTCCGAATCTTGCCGAAGAGTTACAGGTGGCAAGAAATTTATTTTTATTAGAATATACAGGTGGAAAAATGCATATTCCGACACTATCAATTGCAAAATCGGTACAATTAATCAAAGAAGCCAAGGCCAAAGGATTGAATATAACCTGTAGTGTTGCCGTACATCATTTGGTTTTAACTGACGAAAAATTAGAAGGTTTTGATACACGATATAAAGTTTCGCCTCCACTACGAACAGAAAACGATCGTCTAGCACTAATTGTAGGAATAAAAAATGGCACTATCGATATGATTACATCAGATCATAATCCTATAGATATTGAACATAAAAAAATGGAATTTGATTTGGCAAAAAGTGGCACAATTGGTTTAGAAAGTGCTTTTGGAGCTTTGCAAACTGTTTTGCCAATGGAGATAATTGTAGAAAAATTTACTGCTGGTAAAACCATTTTTAGTATTCCTAATCAAAATATTGAAGAAGGGAAAAAAGCACAACTTACCCTTTTTAATCCAAATGAGAATTCAGTTTTTGGAAAAGAAAATATTCTATCAAAATCTAAAAACTCAGCTTTTTTAGGTTCAAAAATAAAAGGAAAAGTATATGGAATTTTTAATGAAGGAAAATTAGTTTTAAACCATTAAATTATGAGTAACACCGTAGAAGAAGGAAAACCAGCTGCTATTACAAGTTATATTTTAATCATTGGGGTTTTAATAGCAATGTCGATGAACTCAGAAAACAAGAATCCGTTTGCTTCTTTTCATATTCGTCAAGCGCTGGGATTATCAATAACTTTTATTTCGTTAGGAATGATAGTAAGCAATTTTGATAGTTTTATGATATCAGGAACTATGTGGGTTTTTGTCTCAATTTTATGGACATACGGAATTTTTACTGCCATAAAAGGAGAAACAAAACCAATTCCGTTATTGGGAAATTTATTTCAAAAAGCATTTAATACGATATAATAAATATGAAATTATCCTTGCACTTTCTTGTTCGTGAGCCTAAAGTGAAATTAGAAAAAAATCCGTTATTGCTATTACTTCATGGGTATGGTAGTAATGAAGAAGATTTGTTTTCATTTGCTAGTGAACTTCCAGAGGAATATTATATTATTTCTGCTCGTGCACCTTATGATATGCAATACGGAAGTTATGCTTGGTATGCCATCAATTTTGATGCTGATGAAAATAAATTTTCGGATATAGAACAAGCCAAAAAATCTCGTGATATTATTGCTAATTTCATTGATGAACTTATAGAAAATTATCCAATAGATAAAAATGCTGTGACTCTTATAGGTTTCAGTCAAGGTACCATTTTGAGTTATGCTGTAGCTTTGTCATACCCTCAAAAAGTACAAAGAGTAGTTGCCATAAGTGGCTATTTGAATTTAGATATGGCTGTTCCTTATTTTGCAACACATGATTTTTCAAAACTGAAAATATTTGCTTCACATGGAACAGTAGATCAAGTAATACCAGTTGATTGGGCAAGAAAAGCTAAACCAATACTTGAACAATTTGGTGTAGCAACTACCTAT
Organism: Flavobacterium sp.; assembly: GCA_043731625.1. GTDB lineage: Bacteria > Bacteroidota > Bacteroidia > Flavobacteriales > Flavobacteriaceae > Flavobacterium. The sequence continues at coordinate 25,856 of JAYTIV010000125.1, forward strand.
AAAGAATACCCTGTTGGTCACGGTGTTTCTCCACAGAATTTCTTTGATTTTAAAAATTGGTTGAATCAAATATAAAAGATTAAAGTCTTTTATTAGATAGAAAATTACTAATCAAAAAATACCGCAGATTCAGAGATTATTATTATATCAAAGAATTTGCGGCATAATATTAGAAATTGTAAGCTAAATAAAACTAATAGGTATTTTAAAAGAATACATAATAATGATTATTATTTTTGATAAAGTAACGATTGCATAGTTTCAAAAGAAACTGTATCGTCTTCATTAATAAAATATTTTAATAATACTTCACCCCAATATTCGCCATCGCTATAGTCAGCAATTATCCATCGGTGGTTTAGAATTTTGATTTTGTTGATGATAAATTTTTGAGCGCCAATTTGATCTTGACCTACGTAAGGATTCCCTTTTGGATTTGCATTTAAATCCATTAATTTTTCGGTAACAAACGGAATCAATTTCTCATAAGCTATGAACTTTTTGGCATTCTCATTATCAAAATAATTTTGAGCGTTTTCATTTTTTTCTAACGAAAAATAACTAGCATCAGCTAATTTAGAAGTTATTGAGGTGAGGCTATCTTTAAAAAATGTATTCGTTTTTTTGAATTGTGCTTCTTCAAAAGTAGCTTTTTTGTTAAAATACATATAGGTAAATATATTCATCAAAACGGCTAAAATAAAAAGGTATAGGAAAAGTGATTTTTTCATTTTTTTATAATTATTTATATACTTATTTCAAGGTTATCGTAGGCAACAAAAACATTTTCTGGTAATTTTTCTTGAATGTCTTTATGAAATCCAAAAGTATGACTTATATGTGTAAGATAGGTTTTTTGTGGTTTGATTTCTGCGATAAATTCTAGTGCTTCTTGCAAATTAAAATGCGAATGATGCATTTCTTCCCGTAAGGCATTTATTACCAAAACTTTTACTCCTTTTAGCTTTTGAATTTCTGAAGCATCAATTGTTTTTACATCGGTCAAATAGGCAAAATCATCAATTCTATAACCAAAAACTTGTAGATTCCCATGATAAACATTGATAGGGATAACTGTTTTATTTCCAATAGAAAACGGGTTGTTATTTATAACTTCAATAGGATTTACACTTGGAGCACCAGGATATCTATTTTCGGTTTCGAAAACATAATCAAAACGATATTTTAAATTATTTATTACCCGTTGATGGGCATAAATAGGCATTTTACCAATTACAAAATTAAAAGGTCGAATATCATCTAAGCCTGCAGTATGATCAGCATGTTCGTGTGTGTATAGTATTCCATCTATTTTTCTGCAATTAGAAACTAACATTTGCTGTCTAAAATCGGGACCACAATCTATTACAAATGAATAATTTTCCCAAGAAATCCAAACAGAAACACGAAGTCTCTTGTCTCTACAATCAGTACTTTTGCATACAGGATGCTCACTACCAATTACAGGAATACCTTGTGAAGTTCCGGTTCCGAGAAAATATACTTTCAATTGAATTTATTTTTTTACAAAAATAGTATTAATTCTCTTTCTTGAAAGCCCAATTTAATTAACTTTGTATTGTTGATAGTTAAATATAAAATGGATTTACAAATAAAACTGAAAGGTGACAAAGTCATCGAACAAATTCCTTCTACAAAAGATAAAGCACTTCGTATTAATTTAAATGAAAATATCTACGGTACTTTTGCTGAAATTGGTGCTGGGCAAGAAACTGTTCGCCATTTTTTTAGATCCGGAGGTTCTTCTGGAACTATTGCAAAAGCGATGTCTGCCTATGATAAAGATTTTAGTGATGCCATTTATGGTATTGAGGAAGATGGTAGATATGTTACCGAAAGCAGATTAAAAAAAATGCTTTCACACGAAGTGAATTTGATAGAACAACGATTGAGTAGAGAAAAACATCCCAATAAAATGTTTTTTAGTTATGCTAATACGGTTGCTACCATTGATTTTGCCAAACAATTTAAAGGTCATGGTTGGGTTGGAATACGTTATCAAATAGAGCAAGACGAAGATTATAATGATATCATTATTCATATTCGATTTAAAGAAACCGATGCTCGATTACAACAAGAAACTCTTGGTATCCTAGGTGTAAACTTGATTTATGGAGCGTTTTATAAATATAATGATCCTAAAAAGTTATTGCGTTATTTATATGATCATTTAGATAAAGACCAATTAGAAATTGATACTATTAACTTTTCTGGACCACGATTTGCTGATGTAGACAATCGATTGATGAGTTTGCAATTGGTTAAAAACGGTATGACCGATGCGGTAATGTTTGATCCAGAAGGAAAAAACATTTTGCCAGCTGCTATTTTATACAAAAAAAATATACTTGCACTACGAGGAAGTTTTCGTCCTGTTACGAGTGTAAATATGGATATGTATGAAAAATCACTTCGTATGTTTCTTAATGAAAGTAAAGTTGATAAAGAAAACACCTTAGTTATTTTTGAAATTACCTTATCAAATCTTCGTTCTGAAGGAGAAATCGATGAAAGAGACTTTATGGATAGAGCCGAATTGCTTTGTTCTTTAGGCCAAACCGTTATGATTTCTAATTTTCAGGAGTATTATAAAGTAGTAGAATATTTTGCAAATTATACCAAAGCCCGAATGGGATTGGCAATGGGAGTTAATAATTTGGTGGATATTTTTGATGAAAAATACTATCGCCATCTAAGTGGAGGCATCCTAGAAGCTTTCGGAAAATTATTCTATCGCGATTTGAAAGTGTTTTTGTATCCAATGTTAGGAGAAGATGGAGAAGTTATCAATTCAGAGAATTTGAAAGTACATCCAAGAATGAAGGAATTGTATAAATTCTTTAAATTCAATGGTAAAGTGGTGGATATAGATGATTTTGATCCTAATAATCTAGAAGTTTTTTCTCGCGAAGTTTTGAAAATGATTAGTAACGGAAAAACAGGTTGGGAAAATATGTTACCAAAAGGTATAGCCGAATTGATAAAAGAACATCAACTTTTTGGGTATGATCCTAATAAAGTATTAACAGAAAGTAAATAAATTTTATTTTTTAAAGATTAAAAAAAGCCAAGAAACACTATGATTCTTGGCTTTTTTTATTGCATTTCTAATTTTTTATTTCAAAATCTGATTCGCATGAGCTTTAGTTTTTACTTCCGAAATAACATCTTCAATTACACCGTTTTCGTCAATTACAAAAGTAGTCCTATGAATGCCGTCATACTCTTTACCCATAAACTTTTTTGGTCCCCAAACACCAAAAGCATTAATAACCGATTTGTCTTCATCTGCTAATAAAGGAAATGGAAAATCAAATTTGTTTTTAAAATTGCTTTGTGCTTTTGCATTATCTGCACTCACTCCAAGCAGCGCATAATTATTGGCTTCAAACCTGCTATAATTGTCTCTCAAGTCACAAGCTTCGGCTGTGCAACCAGGAGTATTTGCTTTTGGATAGAAGAAAACTACTAATTTTTTCCCTTTGTAATCTGCTAATGAATGAATGTTCCCATCTTGATCTTTTCCTGAAAATGCTGGTGCTTTATCTCCTTTTTTTAATGAAGTCATATTTTATATTTTTTGAATATTGCAAATACAATTGAAAATGATTTATTTTACATAAAAGTAAGTAAATGAACAAAGAAGAAAAAATAACATTTGTTATAAATACGTTAAAAGAATTATATCCTCAAATACCTATTCCGTTAGATCATAAAGATCCTTATACTTTACTTATTGCCGTTTTGTTATCAGCACAATGCACTGATGTTCGTGTTAATCAAATTACTCCTCTCCTATTTGCAAAAGCAGATAATCCGTATGATATGATTAAAATGAGTGTTGAAGAAATAAAAGCAATCATTCGCCCTTGTGGTTTATCGCCTATGAAATCTAAAGGGATACATGGTTTATCTCACATTTTGATTGAAAAATATAATGGCGAAGTACCACAAAGTTTTGAAGCTTTAGAAGCACTACCTGCTGTGGGTCATAAAACAGCTAGTGTGGTGATGAGTCAAGCATTTGGAGTTCCTGCTTTTCCTGTTGATACGCATATTCATCGTTTGCTTTATCGATGGAATTTGACTAACGGAAAAAACGTTACACAAACCGAAAAAGATGCCAAACGTATATTTCCACAATTTATTTGGAATGATTTGCATTTACAAATCATATGGTATGGTAGAGAATATTCTCCTGCTCGAGGTTGGGATATTGAAAAAGATATTATTACAAAAACAATTGGAAGAAAAACTGTTTTGGATGACTATTTCAAAAAAAAATCCCGATAATTATCGGGATTTTTCTTAATTAGCTATCGTCTCAATTTTCATCTTACCCACTTTAAGATAAGTTAAAGCTTTTGAGTAATTGAGTAAAAAAGATATGGTTTCTTTTTTAGGTTTCATGGTAGTGGTAACTAATTTTTTTTTAGAGTAAATTTTAGCCATATTGTAATTTTTGTTTTTGTTACTATTACAACGTGGTTATTTACGTATTATTGTTTAATTAGTTAAAATAATTTGATGTTTATCAATTACTTTTCTCAAATTCATAATTGCATAACGCATTCTTCCTAATGCAGTATTGATACTTACACCAGTTGCGTCTGAAATTTCTTTGAAACTCATATCTTGATAAATACGCATCATTAGTACTTCTTTTTGATCATCTGGTAATTCTAGCACTAATCGATTTAAATCTTTTTCGACTTGTTCAGAAAACATTTTATTTTCTATCGTTAATGAATTATCAGTTAAAATAGAAAAAATAGAAAATTCTTCTGTTTCTCTATGCAATGGCATTTTTTTGATTTTTCTATAGTGATCAATTACAAGATTATAGGCAATTCTCATAACCCAAGGCAAAAATTTACCTTCTTCGTTATACGAATTTGATTTTAATGTTTGAATAACTTTTACAAAAGTGTCTTGAAATACGTCATCTGCCAAATCTCTATCTGAGACTTTAGAATAGATAAAACCGTAAATCCTCGATTGGTGCTTATTAATTAATGTAGCCAAAGCTGACTCGTCGCCTGACAAATAATTTTTTACCAATAATGCGTCTGGGGTTTGTACATTAGCCATAAAATTACTTTTTAGTTTAGTTTAAATAAAGTAGAGATTTCTCTAAAAAGTAGTTTTTTGTTATAGGCAAATGTTAAATTAGAAATAATATTAAGTCAAATGTAGCATATTATTGATGTACAATACAAATATTAACAATAAATTTAACAGTATTTATACAATAAAAAATAAAATGCTTTCAGTTTTGATGAAATAAGTTGCTTTATTTAAAAATTTAAAAGAAAGTTTAAATCTTTAAATTCATTTTATATTAGTTTAAAACTATTTTGTTTAATCAATAATTACTTTTTTAGTGCTTTTTTCAGAACCTGAATATACTGTTAGTAAATATATGCCTTTAGTAATATTTGAAACATCAATTTGTTTGGTGTTTATTGTTGTTTGCAAAATTTTATTTCCAATAAGGCTGTAAAGTTCTACTTTATCGATTATTTTATTTGAATTGATATCAATAATTCCATTATTTGTAGGATTTTGAAAATAAAAATCTGACAACTTATCAATTTTTACAGTTCCTAATGAACAAGTATTTCCTACCACATAAGTAAAATACTTTGTAACCGATAATCCTCCTGCATATGCAAATTTAACCGCATAACTAATTGTCGAACCTATGGTTAGACCTGTAATGGTTTTGGTAAAAATAGTACCTGACACATTTGTCATTTGTGTTTCAGAAAAAGGAGATTGTTTCCATAAAAAAGCGACAACACCAACTTTGTCAGTATCTAATAATTCAAAAGTTATCTTAACATCAGTTCCTAGAGTTTCAAAAGCATAATTGTAACCTATAGCAAAAGAGCCCGTTTGCGCTATTGCACTTGTTCCTGAGCATCCAATAACTGTTGTAGTAGTTGCATTCAGAACAATAGGATTTGAAACATAATTATTTCCTGCTATATCACTAGCAGCAATTGAAAAATTATAATTTGTATTAGGTGACAAATTAGGAATAATTACAGATTTTTGAACTCCAGATAAACCAGATGTATTGATAGTTCCACCACTATAATTAATACTGTAAGAAACATTTCCTGAATTGTCATTAGCATTTAATAAAAGTTCAATTGTTGCACTTGTAACGGTTCCAATTGTAGCGGTAAAATTTGTTGGTGCTTGTGTATCAATCAACGTATTTTGATATACTCTAACATAATCAATAACCATTGCACTTTGAGTAAAATTATTGGCTGTTGGACCCGCAATTCCTCCAATTGCATTATTTAATAATAGAAATTGTTCTTTATCAAAAGGCCAATTACTTGCATTTTTTATTGCTGGATTGTAGGTATAAAATACAACATCATCCAAAAGAAAAGAAATTTGAAATGGTGACCAATTTAGGGAATAAATATGGTAATTATTGGCTAAATCCGAAGCAATAATACCACCATTGTTTATAGAATTTCCAAAGGAAGAAGGAGTATGCAAGGTACTTTGAATATAATTTATGGATTGCGATGGAAAAATTCCGTGTTCCATAATATCAATTTCACCACACGCAGGCCAATCTGTAGTGCCAAATAAAGCATCAAAATAACCACCATCTTCATTGACATTTTTACCTAACATCCAAATTGCGGGCCAAGTACCTGCATCAATAGGTACTTTTGCACGAACATCTACACGACCATATTTGAAAGCAAATTTAGAATTTAATCTTGCAGAAGTATATTGCTTGGTAATACCTTGATCGGTATACGGTTCTTTTTTTGCAACGATATTCAAGAAACCTGCATTTACAAATGAGTTGGCTAACTGGTTTGTATAATGCTGCAATTCGCCATTAAACCAGCTACCGCTAGCAGGTAATTGGGTTTGATGAAACCATTTATTGCCATCTATTGCACCGTTTGTATTGAATTCATCAGACCAAACTAAATCAGAATAAACAACATCCACTTGAGAAAAGCAGAAATGAGTGTAAAGAAAAAAAGTAAAAATGATGTAATATTTATTTAGTTTCATTTGAGTATTTTTTTAAGTAATCGAAATTCTTTTTTAATTCTATTACTGGTTTTTTACTATTGTATCAATGCAATTTTAAAATTTCAAGTCTTCATTTTTATCCCACAAACCCCAGTATGCACCTACATTACCTTCAGGTCCTACTTTCCAAGATTCATCAAATGATGCAAAATAAAAACATTCAATATTGTTTTGGTTACACCAAGTTTGTGATTCTATAAAATATCGTATCGCATTTTCATTAGATGCAACCGCGCCTTTTAATGAACCTCCATCGCTTGGCCATCCCGTTTCTGTTATTATCACTCTTTTTCCCTGACCTGCATCTTTAGCAGAACCGAACATACTTTGCATATGGTTTAAAGAATACTCAATTGGACAACCTTCCCAATAGGGATAACAATTGGTTAAAATTACATCACAAACTTCAGTTATTTTTGGACGATGTGAAAATTCATAATAAGCATCAACATACCCTACTGGAATATTGGGCAAAGCTTCTTTGACACGATTGATATAGGCTAACAATTGTTCTTCGGTCAAATCACCACGGTACATTACTTCGTTACCTACAGCTGCAATATCTACACAACCTTCTTTAGCAAGTGTAATTAAGCTTTCAATTTCTTTTTCGTTGAGTTCTAAATCATCACTTAACCAAGCTCCAACAAGTGTTTTTATCCCGTTTTGATGTGCAATTCTAGGTATATGCTCATTTCCCTCTAAACAAGAAAAAGATCTTACCCAATTGGTGTGAGGTTTTAAAATTTGAATACGACGATTGACTTGTTCGGCAGTAATTATATCACCTGGTTTTTGTCCGTCTTCATATAAACTAAAACAAATTCCGTGTATTCCTTTTTCTAAAGTTTCTCTCCAAATATTTGATAATTTTGGCAATGAAATTTCAGAAAAATGAATATTTTGATTAATATCTTTTGAAGTATTATCCTCTAAGGAAAAAAAATGACCTTCTCTATACGACATAATTCTGATTATTTATTATATTTTAAATTTTCGTTTTTATCCCAAATTCCCCATCCTGCTCCTACTTCACCTTCTTGATTAACTTTCCAAGGTTCATCAAATGATGAAAAATAAAAGAGTTCAATATTTTTATTTTTGGCCCACTCTTGAACAGCAATAAAATATTTCATAGCATTACTGTTAGATGGTATTGCTGCTTGTACGTTTTCACCAATATTAGGCCAACCTGTTTCTGAAATAATTACTTTTTTTCCTTTAGCATTTTTTTGAGTTAATTCAAACATTTCTTCTAAATATGATATTGAATAAGCATTATCTGATCCTTCCCAGAAAGGATAACAATTTGCTAAAATAATATCACAAGCTTCTACTAAAGCTGGTTTATCTAGAAACTGATAATAAGCATCTGCGTAACCTATTTGGATATTATCAGGCAATGCTTCTCTCACTCTTTTAATATATTTTAATAACTCTTGTTCGGAGATATCTCCGCGATGTAATACTTCATTTCCGACGGCTGCAATGTCTACAAAACCTGTTCTTGCTAGAGAAATAAGTGAATTAATTTCTTTTTCATTTCGTTCTTTATCATCACTAATCCAAACACCTACTACTGTTTTTAAACCTTTTTGGTGTGCAACTTTTGGAATTAACTCATTTCCATCTGAGCAAGAAAAAGTACTAATCCATTTTGTAAACGGGCTAATTACTTCTAGTCTTTTTTGAATTTGACTTTCAGAAATAATATCCCCAACTTTTTGTCCTTCTAAATATGGACTAAAACACAATCCGTGTAAACCTGTATTTAAAATTTCTGAAAATTGAGTACTCAATTCTTTTTCGGTTTTGGAACTTAAATCTGTTCCTATAATTGAATTAAGGTTTTTTCTATTTTGTAGTAATGTTTGAAGTTTTCCAGATAGATATGCTGATGATTGTTTTTTTAGGAGCAGCTTTTCTTAAATCTAATTCTTTTTTGATTGCTCTTGCTTTTGCTTCTGTAAGATCATAATTCCACATAACCCACATTGCTATTAGCGTACCACAAATTGGAACACCTGAAAAGAAAAGTCTTAAACCGGTAACAGCACCTTCTGGTTGGGTTGGTGCACCAGCTTTGAAAGCAACTGCTGACATAATTACTCCAGTTAATAATCCAGCTATTGCAAATCCAAACTTTACCATCCACCAATATATTGCACCAAATACGCCCTCACGTCTTTTGCCAGATTCTAATTCATCCATATCACAAACGTCTGCTGTCATAGACATCATCAATGTGAATAAGCTACCTATACCGAAAGAAAAGAAGGGCAAAGCAAATAAAAACATATATGGTTTTCCTGGAATAAAAAGGAACCATAGTAGAATATATCCAAATACTGATATACCTTGACAAATTAAAAACGCTCTCTTTTTTTCCATTTTTTTTGCAATCCAAGCAACAATAGGAATTACAATAAAAGTTGTTGCTAAAGCACCACCGCATCCAAAAAGGGTTGGCCAAATACCTGCAGCTGCGGTATCGCCATTAAATAAATAATATACTACTATAAAAAAGGTGAAACCGGCAACAGTATTAAAAGCATTAAAAATTAAAAAAGTAGCTATACAAAGTTTTCTGAATGGTTTATTGCTGAATGCTTCTTTGAAACTAATTAAAATTTCTTTTAGACTTCCGCCAATTGTTTTAAAAGTAACTGGTTTTAAACTATCGTCAAATTTTGTTGATTTACTTTTAATAAATATCGCTGGCACCATTGCTAAGAACATGAATATTATACCTACCCAAATTGCGAGTGTTCTGGTAGCAGTATCTGCATTTGGAAACCAAGATGGGTCATACATCACAACCCAAAACCAAGGAGCAATTACCCAAGCCCATTGGCCTATCCATTGCGAGATTGCCATAATGCTTGTTCTTTCGTGAAAATCATCACTCATTTCGTATCCCATTGCTACATATGGAACGCTAAAAATAGATAAACCGATGTGAAATATTAGTGACCAAATTAGAAAAAAAGTAAAGTTATATAATACACTATCCTCTCTGTACAATTGCCACATGATTATAAATGCAATTCCCATAATTATAGATCCGATGAAAACATATTGTCTCCTACGTCCCCAATCTGATTTTGTATTGTCTGATACGAAACCCATTATTGGGTCAAAAAAAGCATCGACAATTCTTGGTACAAAAAACAAAACACCCCACATCCAAGAAGGCATGCCTAAATTTTCGACTAATACTACCATAAAAATTCCAAGTGCAGCTGGAAACATTTGGTTCGCTAACATTCCTAATCCAAAAGCAATTTTTTGGCTCATAGGAACTATTTCCTTTGAATGAGAATTAATATTTGACATAGTTTTGATAGTTTAGTTTTAGAATTTGTTGTTTAACACTATTTAACAATTATTGTTTGTAGTGCTTTGGCACTAATAGAAATTTTATTCTTTTTATTATTATGATTGATTTCAATTTCGAATACCTGATCTGTAGGATTAAAAATTACAAGTGCAATGGTTTTATCGGGATTTATAACCGCAGTGGCCAATAGCTCTTTATTATTAATATTACACCCTATTTTTACGGCACCTGGACGCATAAACTTACTAAAATGTGCCATTGTGTAATATAATGGTGTAAAATATATTTCGTCTTTTTCAGGATCAACGATTAATGGAGCTACGCACCAATTTTTAAACCAGTTTGGTCCACCTTGTCTGTCTAAAACCATATTCCAATCTACCCAACCGTCTACCCAATTATTCAAACAACCAATGATATCAGTTGCATAACGGTTTACTGGAGCATATTTTGGATGCAAATATTTTTCTTTTTCGCTTGCCCAATCCCAACCCCAATCGGTGGCTTCTTTTTTCCAATACCAAGCATCTTCATTCCAATGAGGTACTTCAGAATCAACACAAGCTTCTGTTTGAATTAAATATTTGTTTGGTGATTTGAAGTGAGCATATTGCAACTCTTTTGGGAATACTTCATAAGTACTTTCATACCAATGAATAGCTGTTCCTGCAAAGTATTTTGAAGTGGTTTGATCTTTATATATTTCATCAACCCATTCTTTCAAACCCGCTCGATTTTGATCGTATCCTAAAATTTTGACTTTATTCCAACCGTCTTTTTCTAATTTTGGTCCAAGGTGATTTTGAACAAAAAGTGTCATTTCGCTTGGAGAAAAATGAGTACTTTCCCAATTATTTCCATTGCCGTGAGGTTCGTTTATTACAGTTACACCCCAAATGTCTATTCCTTCTTTTTTGTAAGCATTTAAGTATTTAGAAAAATAAAGGGCAAAAGCATCATTAAACTCGGGTAATAGTTTTCCACCAACAAATTTTTTATTGTCTTTCATCCAAGGTGGACAAGACCAAGGAGAAGCAATAATATTAAATCCACTTTTTGAAATAGCTTTTGCTTCCAAAATCATAGGAATTAAATCTGATTTATCGTCTTCAATAGTGAAGTGATCTAATTGCAAATCATTCTCTACTTTGGCATAGGTATAATTGCTTAATGAAAAATCACAAGAGGCAATATGTGTTCGCGTTAAAGAATAATTGGCTCCATCTTCGCTAAAATAAGCGTCTAGAATTTTTTTACGTTTTTCTGCACTCAATCGATTGAGTAATGAAGCTGAAGATTCGGTAAAAGAACCACCAAAACCCGTAATTGTTTGAAATTTTTCTGATGGATTTAAAGTAATTACTATTGGAATTCCAGAATTAGAAAATTGGGTTATTTTTGTTAATGCATTACCACTTTCAGAAGTTTCATATACTTCAACTTTGAGTTTATCGGTTACTTTACAACTATGCAATGAAAATGTCATGATAAAAATTAGTATCAAAAATTTAAAATCAAAAAGTCTATTTTTAAATTTTTCCATTAGTATTAATTTTTCAATATCGAATTTGGAGTTTTTACATCCATCCATAATGCTTTCTCATCACCATTATAGGTTTTTGAAATTGGCTTCCCATCACGTGTCAAACCTTTAAAAGTTCCTTTATCTACATTTTCCCATAGTACAAATTTTGCTTGTGCTTGTAAATTAATAAGACCAAAATGATTTTCAGAACCATTAGGATTGTTACTGTCTTTCCAGTTCTCATCAAAAGCTTCAAAATAAAAACACGAAATTGAATTACTATTTGTCCATTGGCGCATTAGGTTATAATACTTTGCCGATTTGTATTCGTCTGTTGCTTTTGAACCCTCATTTCCATAGTGTTCATTTGAAACAGTTGCCCAACCTGTTTCGCCAATATGTACTGGTTTATTTACACCAATTGATTTCATATAATTCACAACACTTGTGTATTGATTCTTTGAATATTCTAGCGCTCTAAGCATTGCTGCATCTATTTTCTCTTTATCTGATAGCTGCAATTCGTTTTCTTTTATTCCCCAAAAAATAGGGTTATAATGGGTATCGTGCATTGGGTATGTATGCATCGAGATATAGTCAACTGCTTTGATTAATTGATTCAAATCTTCAACATGATACTCTTTATCACCACCACCCCAAGAGGCAAAATTATCTGAACTTGTTATCCAAAGATCATTGGGTAATTTATTTTCTTTTTTTAATTTTTGTAAATAATTCACCCATTTCAATATAATATTTGGCGTGACATAATAACTGGTTGCCCATTTTACCATTGCTTCGTTTCCTACGGCAATAATTTTAATTATTTCTGGATATTGATTGGTTAATCTTATTGCTTCTTCTATTTCTATTGCGTTTCGTTTACTCTCTTCATTATGAATTGGGGGTAATTCTGTCCAAGCATTTTTACAATCAATCCAAGCGCCTAACATGACATACATTTCGAAATTAGTATCTGCTTTTTTTAATTCGGTTATGGCTTTTAGTAAATTAGAAACTTCTTCATAATGTACATTATATGTTCTAACGATTTTAATGTTCAATGCAGAAAGTATTTTTAAATCTTCTTTTATTTCAGCAATAGTCGGATGCTTGGCTCTTGTTTGAGTTCTGTATCCGCCATAACATATGGCTTGATAATTACTATTTCCTAAAAATTTTTCTGCATTCATTTTATTTGAAACTAATTCGCTTGTAATTTTTTTATTACATGATATAAATACTATTAATATGATGTAAATTATTTTTTTCATTATCTCAATATATCTTCTAGTAAATAAACTTCTATACTTGAAATTTCATCTTTTCTTAGGAATATTTTTTTACTACTATTTGTATCTAATTCTAGACTTTGTTGAGTGGTTTTTGAACCATTTTTAAAATGCAATTCTATTTTATTTTCATTCGCTATTTTATATATAATAGGTACTTGACATACTGTAAATGCTAAACAATTTTTATTAATCGTTATTGTTTTTTTTGTCCCATCAACTAAAATAAAAGTAGCCTCTGAATCCTCAGATAAAAACTCACTTTTTTGAAGAAAAGCAGGTTGAAATTGTAATTTTCCATTTACCATTTTCACTCCTAATTCGCCTACTCTTGACAAAATATCTTCTTTTACTTGACCTGTCATTCCAGGTTGTTGAGCACCTTTGTTATAAGGTGTATGCGAATATGGATCTGTTGGGAAAGCACCATATACCTCTGGTGCTTTATGAACGCCGATGCCAGCACCAATTTCATCAAAATGAAGTATTAATGAATCGATAATACTTTGGTCCTCTTTATTCTTAATTGTTTGATTTATAACTTCTAATACCGCAACATGCAATTTAGAAACCATATGCCAATAAATAGATCCTAATCCTTCATAACCATAAAAAGTACCAGAACGACCTGTAAATGCTTTATGATTGAAAACATCTTCAAAGATTTGAAGTATTAATTGTGATTCAGTAGCAACCAAATCTTTGAATTCTTTTTTTGAAGCTAATTGTTCTAAACTATTTTTTAAATCATTGGCATTATGAAAATTACCATTAAAATGATAATTCCCTTTTATATCCTTGTTGATTAATTGAAAATTATTGTTGTCTACTAGTTGTTTTAGTAAAACAGATTTTTCAACTTTTTCTTTAGGGATTGTATTTTTTTCTAAAAACTTAGGTAATTCTTTGTTTGGGTACAGCATATAACTGTTTTGGTCTGGTCTATACAATGCACTTTCTCTCATTGCATTTAATATATTTAAAGATTCTTTTCCGTTAAGAAATCCTGAACTCAAAACTGCTACTTGACCTTCTAGCATTTCTGGCAGATTAGAAATTGTTACTCCATCATTTTCTACAGACATTAAATTGTAGGCATGATATAGTTTGTCTTTTCTCTGGTTGGCTTTTATAGAATGTTCCATAAAGTCAATACTTACCTGAGTAAACTTTTTTAAACCAGCCATAGAATGGGTACGTTTTTTACCCCAAAAACCGCTGTTGTAAATTTGATGTCGATATTCTGAAGCAGCTTGTCCTAAAGCATCCAGTATTTTTTTTCTATCTTGATTATTTATTGGTTCAGAAAGTAAAGGTTGAAAAGCAATTAAATTTTCTCTGATTGCATGATAGAATTCGACCATTTCGTTAGAAATTTTAATCGTTTCTTGGTCAGAATTATCAAGGATTTGTTGAAAAAACTTCAAGAATCTTCTTAAATAATTCAACGTAACCATAGACACACCGTTACCAACTAAGGCATTGTTGGCATCATTCCATTCGGGACGTTGTGTATTCATCCAAATACCTGCTTCTGGAATAAAATTAGACATTTTTGCCAAAACGGTAGCCAATATTTTTTCTATTAAATTAACATGATAAATCTCATCGTTATTATCTCTCAACAATGCACCATCGGCACCATTTTGAAGTCTACGTTTATTTATTTTTGCATCCCATTCGTGATTGAATAAAATGGTGTCTTTAGGGTTTTTGAGTATCTCTTGATATGACTTTATATTATATGGTACTGCTGCATAAACAAAGCACTCTTTATCTAAATAGGAATTTAATTTACCCGGTTGATATTTTTCTATAAATTCTAAAAACTTTAATAAATATATAATTTGATGGTCACCCCAATATCCAATATACGACCAAGGATTGTCTGGTTCTATAGTTTCCCAATCAAAACCACTTTTGGTCACTCTATAAGGATTATAACCGTCAAAAGTTGAAGCATTCAAAAACTTGTGAATCATTCCATCAATAAAATCAGGAAATGCATTTGCTAGTGATTCCCAATTCTGAAAAATATCACGCCAATTTCCTTCGTAATCTAGAATTTTAGAACCATCAATTTCGCTTGTAGTATTGATTGAAAACTTATTCCAAGGACGGCTAGGATCACCGTGTCTTCTACTAAATTTTAGTGGTAAATATTCAATACATAAGCGGATAAGATCTGCATCATCACTATCTGCAATTAACTGTTGTAAATGTGAATATTCAAAAGTTGAGGGCAAATTATTAAAAAAAGTAGCATTTTTTTCGGAAACAATTTTATTGGCTATTGCAATATAATTTACAAAATCTACTTTTTCTATTTGATAATTGTTGTCAAAAATTCCGCCACGCATGATGTTGAATAATACGTTAGAAAAATGACGCGTATCTTTTCTTTTATCAGCAGTAAATTGCAAACCATCTGCTGTAGCATTTAATGCAATAAGATTTTGTTTGCCTAATTCTATGTCTTCAATTATTTGACTTTCAATTGTTTTATCATTACAAATTGTATCCGCTAATTGAATTATTTGAGATTGATTTTGATTTACATTTGCAATTATTTTCCAAGACTTGGACGAATTTTTTAATAAATTCAAATCAGTTGCTACAAAATAGGCTCCTTTTTCTCCTTTTACATCTGTTTCTTGGTATATTTTTTGATTTTTTCTAAATGCATTAAGTTGAGTAGAAGATAGCATATAAGTAGGATTTTCTAATCCTAATGACCATACTATATTTGCTTTTAATGCTTCGCTTGGTTCTGCTTTATCTACAATAATAGCACTAAGAGCAAAAATCCCTAAACCACTTTCTAAATGAAGTTCGTTTCTTTTATAAGCATCGACTAAATTACTAGTTGTGGCTTGTAAATCACTGCTTACGCCTTGAGGTAATATATTTTGAATTCCATCCAGGAAACGTATTGAATAATTATTTTCAGAATTATTTATTATTTCTGATTTTTTTATGAAGCCAAATTTATTACTTGAACTCCATTGGTATCTATAAGTCAGTTGAAGATTGTGATGAATTTCTTCAAAAATAATTTTATTACCGTAGGTGTTTTTATATAAATTTCTGGTTAACTTATATTTATCATTGAATCGTTCTGAAAAGGGTTCCCAAACAAATTTTTCGATATTATGTTCAACATGAAAAATAGATTTACTTCCAGTTATATCTGCAAACTCTGTTATTTTATCATCTGTATAATAAGGAAAAAGAGCAAATTCTGCATTTTTTCTACCAGCTGTTAATCCTCCATTACTTGAAATAAATAGCCAATGATTGGAATCACTAACAATACTCATAAAAAATGGTCGCATTTGATCGTTATTGGAAATCTTATAATAATTTTCGTTGTTTATTATTACGATTTCCATAGCTACAGTTTTAATTGAAGTTTTACTATTTGATATTTCTAATATATTTTGGGATTGACTCATAATCAAAATATTCTTTATTTGATACAATTAAATAATCTAATAGACTAATGAAAATGTAGTCTATTAGATTATTATTTTAAAAATTCTTATTCATAAACTCTTACGTAATCTACCAACATCGTTTGTGGAAAAACAGTTGAACTGTTTGGAGAGCCGGGGAAATTTCCACCAACTGCCATATTTAGAATAATATAAAACGATTGGTTAAATACCCATTCTCCAGGAACATCTTCAGGAGTGATTTGGTTGTATAAAACTTCATCTACATAATAGTTGATGTAATTTTCATCCCATTCAATTCCAAATACATGAAAATCATTATCAAATCTATCATTGGTTAAAGTATAGTTTTTAGTTATAGCATTTCCACCATAATATCCTGGTCCATGAACAGTACCAAAAATTGAAGTAGGTTTGCTACCAAGATATTCCATGATATCTATTTCACCACATTGTGGCCATATTACAGTATCAGAATTTGCACCTAACATCCAAAAAGCTGGCCATAAACCTTTACCCCAAGGCAATTTGATACGAGCCTCAATTCTACCATATTTTTTTTCGAATTTTCCTTTGGTTAAAATTCTTGCCGAAGAATATGACGAACCCATATAGGATTGTTTCAAGGCAGTAATCTTTAACATACCATCTTCTACCTTTATATTTTCTGGTCTATCCGTATAATACTGTAATTCGTTATTACCCCAACCGTTATTTCCAGTGCCAATATCGTAACTCCATAAGCTTGGATCAGGTGCTCCATTGGTATTAAACTCCTCGCTCATCACTAATTGCGTTTTTGTAACTACTTTTTGTTTAACATCTTCAGTACAAGAGGATAGTGCAACTAATACAGCTATAGATAGTATTGATTTTATATTTATATTTAAATTCATTATCTTAATTTTTTTAGTTTAATTTTTTTGATTATGGTCTATAGAAATAAATGTTATCCATGTAAAAATTTGATAATGACGATCCATTAATATTCTCCATGATAATTAGTCCTATATTATTTCTGTTAACCAATGTGAAAGGAGCATCTATTGAAATCCAGGTGTTTGCTTGAACTTGAGATGCTGTTACAAATATTTGTTGTCGTGTATCATCCTGTGGACTGCCATTATCTACCTGATTTGGACCCCAATCTTCAATTGAAATTAGAAAGCTAAAATTTGCGGGTACGCTATTAGGAATATACATATCAAAGTGAATATTTGTCATTCCAGTTGTATTTAATGTTGGATTAGACGTTGCAATACCTACATAATTGAAAGTAGTATAATTCAAAAAATTATTACCATTTACTGAAAAATCAGCTGAGCCAGTAGTTGATCCTGGTGTCCAAAAACCATTGTAGTATGCCACTGGAACATTTGTATAACTGTCACTAAAAATTGACAGTACTTTACTTGGATCTCTAGTTGGTGTTGGTGGTAAAGAAAAAGCACCAAGAGAATTAACTGTTATAGAATCAATAGAATTTAAGCCACCTTCAAATTCATTAGAAGTAGCATTTAGTGTTCCTCCAATATTTGCTGTTATAACAGCACTGCCAGAACCTACTATAGTAATTATTCCTTTTGTATCAACTGTTGCAACATTTGGATTTGAAGATCTAAACACAAAATAAGCAGGAGCGGGAAATACCGCTTGATCTAATCCTGAAGGCATATTAAAAGTTTCTTTTAAGTCTACAATAGGAATTGTAACCCCAATAAATGAACTAACTGTTTTATTTATACCATTTGCAATTGAAGGTCTAGGTTGGCCAATTGTTCCTAATTTTTCAAATTTTAGTTCATCAATCCAAAAAATGTATCCCGAACCATTGGTACCTTGAGTTCCTGTAGAATATCTAAACATTCCTTTTTCTTGTATCAGTTTTGCTGCATCTGGAATTGGGATAATATATTTTTTCCAATTGGTACCAATACTTACATTTTTCATCGTAGTTATGTATTTATTTGGGTAAAAATCTTCTCCAAAACCAATTTCACCTACAGTAACACCTTGAGATGCTTTCGCCCAAAAAGTTAAGGCATCGTATCCAGACAAATCACGACCTGCACCATCAACTCTAAAAATACCACCTGCATAATTACCTTCTGGATCATTTGAATTAGGTACATCAAATCGCATAGAAGCATTGCCTTTATAGCTAACTTGACCATCGACAGTCCAAGCATTTAGTTTTGAACCAATAGGATTAAGAGCATCTGGTCCGTAAGGAAAGTAAAAATTAGTTCCCATACCTATAGGAGTATCTGTAAATATTTCAGCAGTTTTGGCAAAAGATGCATTTGTTGCTTCGTCAGATAATTCTCTTTCACAACTTGCCGCTATAAATATGAAGGCAACGAGAAAGGCTTTTGTTAAAGAATTAAAATTAATATTTTTCATTATTTATTTTTTTTAAATTATTTTCCAATATTTATATGAATATATGTTCTAATTTCCCACTCAGTTCCGTTAGGAAACCCAACTGAACTAACAGCTGGGACAGCTGGAAATGTATTTGGCGGAATGGAATTCGGTGTATATCGTTCTCCTGAATTTTTATCTAATGATCTCCAAATTCCCATAATACCTATTCTCGTGTCAGGTAAAACAAACCAACTTGGTTTACCAACTGAGGTAGATATATCTAAAATACTTTGAACTGGGAAGGTTAAATTAAAATCTTTATGATAATCATATGGTCCCCAATCATTTAATTTTAATGAAGTAACTACTTTTACTTTTCTGTAAATCATTCTGATATCACCACCCATTCTATTTATTGTTCTTTCAGAATCACCATTGGCTTGTCCGTTTCCAAAATAAATATTGGCAATCATTCCTAAATCTGGACTTAGTTTAGAGACAATTCTAGTATTTGATTCCCATAAGTCTTGTGCAGGAGCAGATTTTTCGAAAGCAAATGGATTTCTATTTACTAAAAATCCAATGGCTGCATCTTGAGTGGTTGGTAATTTTCTGTATACAAAACCAGTGCTAAAAGCAAATTTTGCATCTTCCATCATATCATTATTCCATTCATACATCCATGTGGCTGGAGTTGGATCGTAAGTAATTAACATTTCACCACCAACAGTTTCTCTATTTCCTCTAACAATAAAAGGATCTTGTAAAATATTTCTCAATCTTCCTGGTGCATCAACACCATTTGGCATAGCTTCAAGTAAAGGTTTTTGCCATAGAAAGTTTGGAGCAATTTGCAAGTTTGAATTTACGTTATAAGTAAAACCTGCCAAAACATTCATTTGGTTTCCACTTCCTGAATCTTTTAATCTCCAACCTGTAAAAGTTTGTGTATTATCTGCACCACCATTAGCAACAAGACCTTGAATAGCTCCTTGAGTGTAGGCGTTAAATCTACCTTTAGAAAAAGTAAATTTAGCTTTTCCTCCCCAATTATCCATATTATTGACTTTATCAATTTTTACTACATCTCCATCCATCATTTGAAATTCTCTACCATTTAATGGTTGTCCTCCCCAAATACCACCAGCTTCAATACCAAAAGCACCTATTTTTGTTTTAATATGTACTGTTGCTCTACGTGTTTTTGGTAGAGGTATAGCTATAGATGTTAATGCAGCAGAGGCATTTGAAATATCTTCATGATACACAGCTGTAACATCAAATTTTCCGAGTTTTTTACTATATTTCAATAAGTAAGCTGGATTTGCACCCCACCATAATTGCGGACCAAAAGCTGCTTTTAATCCATTCAAACTTCTTTTACCATCAACTTCAAAACCTAACGTTTCTCCATTATAGAGATCCAAATTCGGACCATAATTTGCTTCAGAATATAGCGCAAAGAAATCGCCTTCATAACCCCAATGATAATGACCTGTTCTGTAAAATCCTCTTACTTCAAAATCTTTTGCATTCCATTTATAAGAAGCATTGTAAACTTGAATTCTGTTGATATCATTCATTAGAACTGTCCCATCTTTTGTAGTAATTTGTTGGGCTCTACCTCTATTTTCGTAAAAAATTTCGTTGATTGGATTTTCAGCAACACGTCCTAATATATTTACATTTACGTTTGCAGTCATATTAGCAGTTGGGTTTCCTTCTACACCTATGAAATAGGATTCCATATGATCAAAACCTAATTCATTTGGATAGTTTGTGGTTGCGGGATCGTCTGTATCTGGTGTTGTAATTAAACTACCACCAGTATTAAATGTAGTAAACTCTGCTCTTAAATTGCTAATTTTCAATATATCACCATCATTACTTGCTAAAGCATCTTTGTCACCTCTTGCACGTAAGGATGCATCTATAATTTGAGACTTATTAAAATAGTTATTCATCGAAGCCAAATTTGTTCCGTTTGCATATGGATCAAATTGATGAATGTCTTTTAATACATAATAGGCAGCACGAGGATATAATTGATACAATCCTTTTTCATTAGTCGGGCCTTTTGCGCAGATTCCAAACCATTCTTCGTTCATGTTGTTTTCACCTTCGGTAAAATCTTTTTGATAACCACCATTAGACCAGGATGCATTATTATCGTGTGCATCTAAATTTTTAGTTTGTCCATATTTCCACCAACCATCACTAAATTGGAATGTAAAACCTCCTAAAGAGTTTCCAGCTTTACCCATTCCTGCAGCATTTTCGTAGATTTCTTTCCAGTTTCCTTTAAGGTAAAAAGCTTGTGAATTTTGATCTTCTTGGTTTGTAACAACATTAAAGGCATCTGAACCAAATTCTGTAAATAAAACAGGTTTACCATATTCTTTTTTTACACGTTCGAATAAGTCTCCAAATGATACTCCTCTATAAACGTTAGTTCCAAAAATATCAATGTCTTTACACTCATCAGCTACAATATCAAGAAAAAGTAAATCTCCATTACAAATTGCAACTGGATGAGAAGCATCAATAGATTTCATTGCTACGGCAGCTTCATTAAATAATTTATACATGGTACGAGCTCGACCTGTGGATTTTCTATCTTTTATAGGAATATTTTCTGTTTCTGCTCCATCCCAAAAAAGACCATAATTATTTTCGTTTCCTAATAAAAATAAAAGTAAACCTTTGGTGTCTTTATATTCTGAAGTCATTTGTTTGACTTCGCTAAGCAATAGTTCTCTAGTGTTAGCATCTGAATATTCTGTGTTTGGTAACCATGTACCATTGATTGTCAAACCATAACGACCAAAAGAGTGATTCAGCATGGTGTAAATTCCATAATTTGTATAGATATATTCTATCCATTTTTTTGGAATACCCGTGTAAACTCTAATTGTGTTGACTCCCATATTCTTTAACAAAGACATTTCTTCTTCGAGGGCTTCTTTAATAATCGGATCGGATTGTTTCCATAAACTATAAGAATAATTTGTTCCTATAGGATAATAATCCCAATTCATACCATTGACCATAAAATCAGAACCGTTGACTTTGAGTTTTAATCCCATAGTGTCTTTATCAACCATAACCCTATCTGATTGGGCATAAAAAAAGGAGGAATAACACAAAAAGGTTAGCAAAAAAATAATTTTTTTCATACGAAATACTTAATTTGATTATTAAACAAAAAATTCTAAATTGAAACTATTATGACCAAATTATTGGAATCTTTTTATAATTTAAAATAATAATATAAATCGAAAAATAATATCTGGTCCTAAATTTTATAATATTTAATTTATAAATGTAATGGTAAAAAATACATTAAAAATAAATTATACCACAACAAAAAACACACATCACATTTTTTAACAAGTTATTTTATCAATTCTTTAGTAAAAGCGTTTATAAACAATATTTTAATCCATAAATAAAGATATGAATAACGATTAACAAATACTAAAAAAATCGATTTTGTAGAGGTATTGTATAGGTTTTTTACAATAATTTAAATTGACAATATATACTCAACAAGTCCTTGTTCGTGAGACAATTCCATTTTTTTACGCAAACGATATCGTTTTATTTCAATACTTCTTACAGATATATTTAATAACGGTGCAATTTCTTTAGAAGAAAGGTTTAATCTAAGATAGGCACATAGTCTTAAATCATTTGGTGTTAATGAGGGATGTGCATTTTTTACTTTCTTCAAAAAATCTTTATCAGCATTATCAAAAGCTTCTTTAAAAACATTCCAAGTGTTATCATCAGATATGTTTTTGTTTATAGTAGTTATAACCGATTTCAAGCTTCTGCTTCCTCCTTCTTCTGACGTTTTCTTTAAATCTTCTTTGATTAACGATAAAAGTTCGTCTTTCTTTATCAAACTCATTGTAGACACTGCAAGTTCTCTGCTTTTACTATCTACATCTAGAGAAAGCTGATCGTTTCGTATTTTCATTAATTGTTGATTATTTTCTAATTCTTTTATTTCAAGTAAAAGATTATTCTCTTCAATTAATTTTTCTCTCTGTTTTTGATAGAATTTCTGATAGGATTTATTAATAAAATGAGCTACTACAAATAGTAAAATCGTATAAAAAATTAAAGCAAAATTAGTCGCATACCAAGGTTTTAGAATCGTAAATTTATATACTGCAACATTTTCTGGTGAAGTATTTGCTATTTTAGATTTTACTTTAAAAACATAATCACCTGCCGGAAGATTTTTGAAGTTTACTGTTGATTTTGCTGACCATTCACTCCATTGCTCTTGAAAACCTTCTAATAAATAGCGATATTCTGCATTAATATATTTATTATATTCTGGAACTGTATAACTTATTGAAATATTATTTTCATCATATTTAAAACTTCCGTCGGATGTTATTGAAGCATTTTTTAAATTTTCGTTCAATTTATTACTATTAACATCTGAAATTGAAACTTTATAATTTTTAAATCCTAAATCATTGATATTTATAGTATAATATCCATCTGCTGTTCCTATCAAATATATTGAGTTTGTTAATTGTGTAATATTTTCAAATCCTAACATTGAGTTTGTCAGTGATGAAGGAATGGGAATTGAGTTCTGCTTTAATTCTAAACTAAGTTTGCTTAATGTTAAATAATGAATGTAATTTTTTGAAAAAAGCCAAAATTTATTAGAATTATCCACAACCATTTTTCCAGAAGTATATTCATCTTTTTCAAAAACGGCACTTAATACTTTATCTTTTTCGAATTTTTTTGAAACTGAATTTATTTTGAATATTCCTTCTTTATAGGCATAGTAAATATTTGAATTAAACTTTATTAAACCCGCATTTTTTCCTTTTGTTGGATAATTATAGGTTATGATTTTCTTTGCTTTTTGCAAATCTTTGTCGAGTTGTAATCTAAAAACACCTTTGTATTCGTGACTTACATATACATTTAAATCATTATCAATTTCAAAATATCGTGATGAATAGTTAAATCCAGCAACTTTATTTCTAAACACCCAATTATTATTTACTTTTTGCAAAACTGAAATGCCGTAATAATTACCTTGCAACAACAAATTTGGATTATTGGGTACTAATTCTAGTTTCCAAGTTCCTGATTGTGTATAGATACTATTTATAAAATTATTGTTTATTATAAATGTCCCAGAATCGTGTCCACACATTAAAACTCCTTGATATTCAAATAATGACCAAACTTGACCTTTGGTTCCATTTATAAATTTGAATTGGTCGTTTGTATTGTAATTTTTGTAAAACAATCCTTGATTAGTTCCTATATACAATTTGTTTTGAAATAAAATCGAGGCATATACAGTTCCTAAAAATCCTGTATCATCAGAAAAACTTTTTACAGGTGATTGAAGATTTATACAATTGATGCCATTATCAAGTCCTATCCACAAATTTTTATCAGCATCTTCAAATAATGAAAGAATGGTATTATTACTTAAACCTGTATTTTGTGTTATATGATAGCTTATTTTTCCTGAATTGGATAATATATAAATCCCATTTGAAACGGTTCCAATTGCAAAACTTCCGTCAGACAATAATTGACTACTATAAATACTACTTGATGCTAATTCAGTATCAACATCTGTAGAAAACTTAGTTAAATTATTATTGATTAATTTAAAAAAGCCATTGTATTGAGTTTGTATTAATAATCCATCATCAATGGCAAAAACATTAACAATTTTGTTTGAAATAATAGCAGGATTATTTGAAACTAATTTACTTTTTCCATTTTCAATTTCATAAAGTCCATCATTATTAACTTGAAAATATATAGCAGAATTTGTAGCAAAAGATTTAATTATTCTATTTTTTGGAGCTATACTATTGAAACGTTTTAATTTTAAATCATAAATATAAATTTTATTTAAGGATTGAAAAATCACCCATTGATCATAATGCATAATATTCCAAAATTGTTCATCATCTAATATTGTTTTTTTTATAGTTTGACTTAATGATGTATATTTTAGTTTTCCATTGGATTGTCTTATCCAGTAGCCAAACTCCATATAACAACCAGTAAATATTTTATTATCAATAACTTTAACAGAACGAATAATGGTTTCATTTGGAGATGGATAGAGTGTCCATACGGTTCCATTAAACTCTAATAAACCATCATTATTAGCAATATAAATGTAATTGTTTTTATCTTGAGATATCATCCAATTTTGATTCCCTGCACAATAAGTCGAAGCACTATAATTTACTATTGGAGGCAATTCTTGTCCTAAACCAAAAATTGTAAAGAACAAAAAAAAACTAAAAACATTAAATTTTAAAAAATTTATTTTCATTTAATAAGAGGTTGCATTTATTAGTTAAATATATAGAAAAATAAATTTATGTTTTACATTTTTATTGATAATATAATTGAAAACACTAACTCAAATCTATTTTTTGATATAAATAATTGAAAAAAAAGGCTGTCTTTTCAGACAGCCTTTTTTTCAATAAAAAATAAACTATTTTTTGATTATTCTTGCAGTAGAAACAATTCCATTAATTGTTGCTTTAACCATATAAACACCAACTTGAAGATCAGAAATATCTAAAGTAACTTGTTGATTGTTAGTGTTTTTAGTAATAACTTCTTGACCTAATAAATTGTAAACCGATACTTTTTCTACAGAAGCCAACGCATCTATTGTAAATCTAGTAGTAGCTGGATTTGGATACATTTTAATATTAGCAGCTTCAAAACTTGAAGTAGCCAATGTATTTTTATGTAAATAAATATTATCATACCATACACTATTGACCATTGCAGTTGTAATTCCAATTTGAGCAACATCATTTCGAGCTAAATTGTTTGAGACAACACCTCCTAAAGCTGTTATAGGAACATCTACTGATACCCATTGGTTTGCAACCAACTGAGGAGTTGTTCCGCCATTAATATTAACCTCTAATGCAGAAGTTTCAGAATTTGTTCCATTAAAATTTACTAATTTAACATTGAACACATCTCCTGTTAAATCAGTATCTGTAATATAAAAATCAAAATGTATGTAAGTGAAATCAGTTAAGTTTAATCTGTTTGATTGGAAATCTATACCTTGACAAACTACACCAGAATTTTTTCTCAATGTATTGTTTCCTGCAATTTGAACTAAAGTCGTTGCAGCTCCACCACACCATCCAGCATCAAAATTATCGAAAGCTATTGGAGCATATGCATCGCTGAATATTGATTTGACATCTGCAGCTGGTCTTGCTGGAGGAGTTGGAGCAGCTACTGTTGGAGATATAATACATGGAGGACAAGAACCGCCACAATCAATTCCAGTTTCAGTCCCATCCTGAATTCCATTACTACAAGTATTTGCAACTTCTGTAACAGAAACATTATCAATAAATACGAATCCTAAAGCAGCACCCATATCGAAAATAACTCTATCTGTTACAGCATCTCCATAATTAATATTGAATTGGTATGTAAAAGTTTGAGACGTTGCACTTAAAGTTGGAGTTGCAGTTAAAGCGATGTAGGGTGCATTACTTTGACCTAAACCAACTATCATAGTTCTAGAGCCAGTTGCTGAGTCAGTAAATGCATCAAATTTTAATTCATAAGTTAAACCACTTGTTAGTGACACAATTTGACTCAAGTTAACATCATATGGATTGCCTACTCCTGTTATATTGGCTTGATTAACAAAATTCATTACGCCTAAATCAACAACATTTGCTGCATTGCCATACCAAGGGGCATTGATACCAGTTTGGAAATCACCATTAGTTACAATCTGAGAAAATGTCAGAGTACTTAACATTAATGATAAAAGTAAAGTAATTTTTTTCATAATAATATAATTTTAGTTTAATACAAATATACCAATACTATCTCTAACTTCTAGTTTTGTTTAACTATATAAAAACTATACAACAACATATTTAACTAAATCGATTGAAATATAGCCTTAATAAAGAATTCTAGTGCTATTTAAAGAACTATTTATAATGTTTCTAATGTTCTATTTGTATAGGCAATGTTGAGTTAAACTAGTATTTATTGAATTTAATAATACATAAATATACTGATTATTTATGAAAAAAATTACATTTTTGATATAATTATAAGATAATAATTTTATAATTCATTATTAATTTATTTTGAAATAAACTCAAAGATATAAGGTTATATTTTTTTTACCCTTTTTATAATTGATTATCTTTGTACTCATTTCAAATTTACTATGATTCCAATAGATATTTCTACACTCGAACCCAAGAAAAATATTATTATAAAAGGTGCTCAAGTACACAATCTTAAAAACCTAGATGTTGCCATTCCTAGAAACAAATTGGTTGTCATAACTGGTCTTTCAGGTTCTGGAAAATCTTCCTTGGCTTTTGATACATTATATGCTGAAGGTCAAAGACGATATGTAGAAAGTCTATCTTCATATGCAAGACAATTTTTAGGAAGATTAGACAAACCCAAAGTAGAATATATAAAAGGAATTGCTCCTGCTATTGCAATAGAACAAAAAGTAAATACTACCAATGCTAGGTCTACAGTAGGAACATCTACAGAAATATATGATTACCTAAAATTACTTTTTGCTCGTATAGGAAAAACTTACTCTCCTGTTTCTGGTTTAGAAGTCAAAAAAAATACAGTTACGCAAGTTGTTATTCAAGTTAAAACATTTGAAAAAGACAGTAAATGGTTGCTTTTAGCTCCAATATTTCTTGAAGAAGGACGCAAATTAGAAGATAAACTAAAAGTTTTATTACAACAAGGATTTTCAAGAATACTAGTTGACAATGAAATGATTAGATTAGATGCAATTGAATCATTAAAAAAACCTAAAGAAATTCTTCTCATCATTGATAGAATTGTTGTTCAAGATGATGACGATTTTTATAATAGATTGTCAGATGCAGTACAAACTGCTTTTTTTGAAGGAAAAGGTATTTGTTATTTGCAAGAATTAGAAAGCAAAAAAAGATATACTTATAGTTCAAATTTTGAATTAGATGGTATTGATTTTTTAGAACCCAATGTGCATTTGTTTAGTTTTAATAATCCTTATGGTGCTTGTCCCGTTTGTGAAGGATATGGAAATATTATTGGTATTGATGAAGAGTTAGTAATTCCAAATACTGCTTTATCTGTTTTTGAAAATGCTATTTTTCCTTGGCGTGGTGAAAGTATGGGTTGGTATCGTGATGAATTGGTCAACAAATCTTATAAGTTTGATTTCCCTATCCATAAGCCTTATTTTCAGTTAACTGATGAACAAAAAGAGTTGGTTTGGAAAGGCAATAGCTACTTTCAAGGATTGAATGATTTTTTTAAAGAATTAGAAGAAAAAAATTATAAAATTCAGAACAGAGTGATGCTTTCTCGTTATCGTGGCAAGACCAAATGTTATTCATGTAAAGGAAAACGATTACGAATAGAAGCATCTTATGTAAAAATTGGAGGCAAAACTGTTTCTGATTTAGTTGATTTACCAATAAAGAAACTTGTTGCTTTTTTTGCAGCTTTACAAATCAATGAATTTGATCAAAAAGTTGCCAAACGTCTGCTCATAGAAATCAATAATAGATTGAACTTTCTTGTAGAAGTTGGTTTAGATTATCTTACTTTAAATCGTAATTCAGCTTCCCTGTCTGGTGGAGAATCTCAGCGTATTAATTTGGCAACTTCACTTGGAAGTAGTTTGGTTGGTTCGATGTATATATTAGACGAACCAAGTATAGGTTTGCATCCAAAAGATACTGAACGATTGATTAAAGTATTGTTGTCTTTACGCGATTTAGGTAATACTGTCATTGTAGTTGAGCACGATGAAGATATTATGAAAGCAGCCGATATGATTATAGATATTGGTCCAGAGGCAGGAACTTTTGGAGGCAATCTTGTTGCTCAAGGTACTTTTGATGAAATTTTGAAATCAACTTCATTAACCGCTAAATATTTAAATGGTAATTTGAAAATTGAAGTACCAAGAATTAGAAGAAAATCTTCGACTTACATTGAAATACTTGGAGCAAGAGAAAACAATTTGCAAAATGTAGATGTAAAATTTCCACTAGAAATGTTAACCGTGATAACTGGTGTTTCTGGGAGTGGCAAAAGTACTTTGGTAAAAAAAATCCTTTTTCCTGCAATGCAAAAAAAGATTGAAGGTATCGGTGAAAAAGCTGGACAATTTACCGAAATGCGTGGCTATTATCATAAAATACAACATATAGAATACGTTGATCAAAATCCAATAGGGAGAAGTTCTCGATCAAATCCTGTTACTTATATCAAAGCCTATGATGATATTCGTGATTTGTATGCCAAAGAAAAATTATCAAAAATTCGAGGTTATCAACCCAAACATTTTTCTTTTAATGTTGATGGTGGTCGTTGCGAAACCTGTAAAGGTGAAGGATCTATCAATGTAGAAATGGTATTTATGGCAGATGTTTCTTTGCCTTGTGATACTTGCAATGGGAAACGATTTAAAAAAGAAATTCTCGAAGTTTATTTTGAAAACAAAAACATCGATGATATTCTTACTATGACCATTGATGATGCAGTCGCTTTTTTTACCAATGGAAAACAAACCAAAATTGTGCAAAAATTACAACCCTTACAAGATGTAGGATTGGGTTATGTGCAATTGGGGCAATCTTCTTCTACTCTATCTGGTGGTGAAGCACAGCGAATTAAATTAGCTTCATTTTTGGTTAAAGGAATCACTAAAGAAAAAGCATTATTTGTTTTTGATGAACCAACAACGGGTTTACATTTTCATGATATCAAAAAATTACTGACTTCATTTGATGCATTATTAGACAAAGGCCACTCAATTATAGTGATTGAGCATAATTTAGATTTGATAAAGTGTGCCGATTATATCATTGATCTTGGTCCAGAAGGTGGAGAAAATGGTGGACAAATCCTTGCATTTGGAACACCAGAAGAAATTATTAAAAACAAAAAATCAATTACAGGAAAATACTTAAAAGAGAAACTATAGTTTATTGTTGTTTGTCTTCTCCTTCATCAAAATAGAGGTTGAAAATAAATATTTTTACATATCTCGTTTCATTGCTTTCAAATGAATAGGTAAACTGTTTCTTTTTTGGATCTAATACTAGTTTTCCTCTAGCATTTTTAGAGCGCATAATCCAAGTTGAAACTCCTTCGTCTACTGTGTAGGAGATTATAGAACCATGATATAGTCTTGCTTTACCATCATCATTGAGGCTTATTACTATATACCCATTGTTTTTTGAACCTATTTCTCGAATATCAATAATTGAATTTTCAAATTCGGTATCTTTAAGATCATATGCATCTTTTTCTTGATTCCAAACATAAAACAATCGGTTATCCGAAAAGAATCTTCTTTGTTCATTTACTCTTTCTGGTTTTGTTTGTGCCAGAAGAATAGTACTGAGAAGCATAAAAAAGAGAAGCAATATTTTTTTCATAACGCCATTTTAATTATCCAAAAATATAAAAAATGAGTTTAATACAAATGCATTCGTCAAAAAGAGTTGATTATTAAAATAATAACTACTGTAACTTTTTGATTTTCAATGTTTTAAATTTTATTTAAATTTATTTCATAAAAAAGTATCATCTATTTAATATTTTGGCACGTTAGTTGAAAATACCTTAACATAACGTCGAAATAAGTTCGATAATAAAAATTAAATAGTATTGATTATGAAAAAAATTACCCTTTTAGTAGCTAGCATTTTACTGGTAGGAAGTGTAGCGAAAGCATCAGAAATAATCAATTTTTCTGGTGAAGCAATTACAAGTCGTTTTAGTATTGAAGAACCAATTGAGTTTGTAGAAAGAGGAGTTACCTTTTATGTTTTCCCGAATGGTGAATTTGATTTTAATACAGCGCAAAGCACCAATTCAGATGTTTTGTATAGAAATGGAAGAAGAAATTTTAACCAAACCTATGGTGTACCATCAAATGGTGGTGTAAAAATAGAGCACGATGCTAAGGGAAGAGTTCGTAGAATTGGGAACGTATTTATCAACTATGATTTCGATAATAGAATTAAGAGAATTGGTAGTGTATATATGTCTTATAATCGTTTTGCCTTATCACAAATTGGTGGATTGAGAATTATGTACAACCGAAGAGGAGAAATTGTAGATATGTTTGGAAGTGTTAAAGGATACTATAACAACTATCAGTATACTAACAACAATTGCAATTATGATTATAATACAGATACAGAATCTCAAAACAATGATGATATTTTTTATAAAAAAAATGACAACAAAGTAAAAAAAGAAGATAAAAAATAATAAGTGGTCAAAATAGTTAGTTAGTTTGTAAAGTCCCGTTGGTGTTATGCTAACGGGATTTT
>JAYTIV010000126.1:0-3743 GCA_043731625.1 Flavobacterium sp.
GCTTTGATTACTTTTTCTTGATTTTCTCTGATGTAGGCAATTTGTAACATATCTCTTTTTTTATTAATCTGGAATTTTTTCCTGATTTAAGCACGCAAATTTAATCAAATGTTTTAGATAAAATGATGCATTTAAAAAAAGTTAATTTCTTATAAAACATTAGTATTTTGGTTAAATAGAAGCATTTATGTGAAAATTAACACTCGTTTATTAAAGAATTATATAAATTCGCAAAAAAAATTCATACAATGAAAAAATATTACCTACTACTTACCTTATTTTCTTTTGTCTCTTTATTTGCGCAATCACTAGAAAAAGAAATGACAGAATTGGTCAATGCAGAGAGAAAATCGGCATCAAAAAGAATGAATCTTGTAACGAATCCTAACACTGATAATTATGATATTATTTATCATCGTTTAAAATTCAATGTAGATCCTGCAATTTATGCCGTAAGTGGAGAAGTTACAACAAAGTATATTGCAAAACAAAGTATGAATACCGTCACTTTTGATTTGTCTAATGATCTTACAGTTAGCAATGTAAAACAAAGAGGGAATATTTTAAATTTTACAAGAAGTACCAACAATGAAGTTATCATAAACTTACCGGTAACTCAAAATATAAATGTGACAGACTCTGTAAGCATTACATATTCTGGAATCCCACCAACAACTGGTTTTGGTGCTTTTAGTATTGACGAGCATAGTAATACTCCTGTTTTATGGACTTTGTCTGAGCCTTTTGGCGCAATGGAATGGTGGCCTTGTAAACAAGATTTAAATGATAAAGTAAATTCGATTGATGTTTTTATTACTGCGCCAAGCCAGTATAACTCTGTTGCAAATGGTTTACAGCAAGCTAAAGTTGACAATGGTAACGGTACTAGTACTACACATTTTAAACATAATTATCCTATTCCAGCTTATTTAATTGCTATTGCAGTTTCTAACTATCAAATTTATAATCAACAAGGTGGTTTAGGCACTACAGAAAGCCCTTATTTTCCTATCATAAATTATATGTATCCAGAAACCGCGACAAATAATATAGCGAGTGTTGCTCCTACTCCAAATATTATTAATTTTTTTGAAACAACATTTGGCCTATATCCTTTTAGAAATGAAAAATATGGTCATTGCCAATTTGGTTGGGGTGGCGGAATGGAGCATACAACAGTCTCTTTTATGACTGCAAATAGTCAAGGAAGATATTCAAGAAGTTTAATTGCTCACGAGATGGCTCATCAATGGTTTGGCGACAAAGTTACTTGTGGTTCTTGGAAAGACATTTGGTTGAATGAAGGATTTGCTACTTATTTGGCATCAATGGTTATTGAACAATTTGATGGCGAAACTGCTTTTACAAATGATAAAAATAACATGATTAACTCTATCACTAATTTCACTAATGGTGCAATTTATCTTACTGATGATGAAGCATTAAGTGTAAATAGAATTTTCAGCTACAGATTGAGTTATTTAAAGGGCGCTATGGTTATTAATATGTTGCGTTTTAAATTAGGTGATAGCAACTTTTTTCAAGGTTTACAAAATTATTTAAATGATCCTTTATTGGCTTATGGTTATGCTAAAACCCCTAATTTGCAAGCTCATCTAGAAGCATCATCGGGATTAAATCTTACAGAGTTTTTCAATGATTGGGTTTACAATCAAGGATATCCTATTTATAATATTGAAGCACATAATATTGGAATTGGTCAAGCAAGAATTACCATCAATCAATCTCAATCTGATCCTTCTGTGAGTTTCTTCGAGATGCCAATACCAATTCGATTATTTGGTTCTGGAGGTCTACAACAAGATTTTATTTTAGATAACACTACAAACGGACAACAATTTATTGTGAATGTTCCTTTTACAGTGACCTCAGTAACTTTTGACCCTAAAAAAGATATTATTTCAAGAAATGGTTCTGCAGTGTTAGCTGCTACAAGTTTTGATTTAAGTTCGTCAGTAGTTTTATATCCAAATCCTGCAAATTCAGAGATTACTATTGAAACTCCAAATCTTTATACCCTTCAAAATATTATTATCTATAATGCTTTGGGTCAAAAAGTAGGAGAATATAGTTCGAATAAAATTCCAGTAAGTCAATTTTCAATCGGAATGTACTCTGCAAAAATTATTACTTCAGAAGGGACCATTCTTAAAAAATTCATAAAAAAATAACCCAACACGACATAAATTTCAAAAGGTAAGGTGAAAACCTTACTTTTGTCGTTTTATAAACAATTAGATTATTAAATGGATACTTTCATACAAATTGCACAAATACTTTTTATACTTTCTGTTCTTGTTGTACTTCACGAATTTGGTCACTTTATCCCTGCTAAATTATTCAAAGTAAGAGTTGAAAAATTCTATCTTTTTATGGATGCTGGTTTTTCATTATTCAAAAAGAAAATTAATGATACCGAATGGGGAATTGGATGGTTGCCTATTGGTGGTTATGTAAAACTTTCTGGTATGATCGATGAGAGTATGGACAAAGAACAAATGAAACAAGCACCTCAACCTTGGGAGTTTCGTTCTAAACCAGCTTGGCAAAGACTTATAATAATGCTTGGTGGTATTACTGTTAACATACTTTTAGCTTGGTTTTTATATACTGTGATTTATAGTACTTATGGTCAAAAATACATATCAACAGAAGCCTTGCAACAAAATGGTTTAGCTTTTGGAGAAGTAGGACAAGCGGCGGGTTTTAGAAATGGTGATAGAATTGTTTCTGTTGATGGTAAAAAACAAGAACGATTTGACAGAATGGTTTTAGACATTCTTTTGGGAGATAAAGTTGAAGTAGAACGAAACGGCACCAAAGAAACCTTACTTTTATCAGACGAACACAAAAGAGATATTTTAAAAAAAGAAGGGCGTGATTTTATTTCACCACGTTTTATAGGTGTTGTGGTAGATTCTGTTTTCCCAAAATCAAATGCACAAAAAGCAGGATTACAAAAAAACGATCAAGTAGTTGGGGTAAATGGTAAATCGTTTACTTATTTTGATGAATTTCAGAATGATTTAAAAACGCATAAAAAAGACTCTGTTACTTTAAATATAAAAAGAGCTTCAGAAACATTAGCTTTGAGAGTTTTTGTGTCTGATAGCGCCAAAATTGGCTTTAAAAATAAAAGGAAAGAAAAAACAGATTTTATTATAACCAACAAAATGAGTTTCTTAAAAGCCGTGCCATTGGCAGTAGAAGAATCTTATACACAGTTTGTTTATAATATTAAACAATTCAAACTTATTTTGAAACCAAAAACAGAAGCTTATAAACAAGTAAAAAGCCCGATTGGTATTACTAGACAATTGCCAACTACTTGGGATTGGGAATTTGTTTGGAAATTTACTGCGATGTTTTCTATAGGATTAGCCTTTATGAATTTGTTGCCAATTCCTGGATTAGATGGAGGACATGCCTTATTTACCATTGCAGAAATGATAACTGGACGTACTTTGAGCGATAAAGCGATGGAATATGTACAGACTGGTGGAATGATTTTCTTGCTGAGCCTTATGGCTTTAACCTTCGGAAAAGACATTTTTGAAATTATCGTTGATAAATTTTTCTAAAAAAGTTTGGTTTTTATTTGTGGAAAATAAAAATCGCATTATATTTGCACCGCTTTAAAAGTGAAATACACTTTCCTTCTTAGCTCAGTTGGTTAGAGCATCTGACTGTTAATCAGAGGGTCCTTGGTTCGAGCCCAAGAG
>JAYTIV010000127.1:0-24774 GCA_043731625.1 Flavobacterium sp.
ACAATTGACAAACAAGGCATAATTTCTGGAAATTATAGAACGCAAAAATCAGATTATAAAGCTTTACGATTTAGAGAAAATGATGCTGAATTAAACAAAGAAAATTACTTAGAAAAAGTTGAAAACAATTGGAAAGGAATTAAAATCAAAGAGTATGTTATAGAAAACAATCTCACAGATTTAACAAAACCGGTTGTACAAACATTTACATTCATAACAGATAATGAAGTTGATATCATAGCAGATAAAATGTATATAGATCCCTTATTATTTCTAACCTCTACAACAAATCCGTTTATTCAAGAAAAAAGAGAATTGCCTATTTATTATGGTTATCCAATACAAGAAAAATATAATATTGGTATTACAATTCCTGAAGGATATAGTATAGAATCAATTCCAAAATCGATAACAATTACAACTCCCGAAAACATATGCGTTTTCACATTCAAAATTATAGCTTCCGAAAACAAAATACAAATTGCAGCTTCTTCAGAAATAAATGCGGCAATACTATCATCAACTTTTTATGATGATTTAAAATCATTTTACCAAAAAATGATTGATAAACAAAATGAGAAAATTGTGCTCAAAAGAATGTAAATTTGTATCCATAAATACAAGACAATGGACTTAAAAAATGCTCAATTATATGTTGATACTTGGATAAAAAATCACAAAAGAACATATTTGTACTGAAATGAAACTAATGCAAATATAAGATGGTTCTGTTACAATAATTATCGATACATAAATAAGCAGTATACAAATTTTGCACTTATTTACTTTCAAGTATTTCTTGTAAATAGCATGTATTTAATAAATATTTCATACTTTTAATAAAAATTAATGCAAATGGTATTATATTTGCACTCCTAAATTAGTTTATGTTTTTGTAAATCAACATTTTAACTATTTAACACACTATGACAATAAATAATAAATATTACCACGAACAAATAGATAAATTAGGCAACGCACTTGTTTATTTAATTGAACAGATGGGTTCTCTTCCTAAAACGAGTTTATTAAAATTAGTTTATATAATAGAAGAAAAATCAATTGAAAAACGTAGTATGCCATTTTTTAACCTAGACTTTGAGGTATGGAAATTTGGACCTGTTTGTCAAAATCTTTATGTTGAATTTACAGAAGAACCAATAATTCTAAAAGATTACATCAAAAAAAGAAACACTAGAAATGGTTTTGTTTTTGACAAAGTTAATCATTTCAATGATGATGAATTTTCCAATTCTGATATTGCTTTGATGGATGAAATAATCAATGAGTTTTCAGGTGCAAATTGTAGTGATTTAGTAGAATATACGCACCGTGAAAATTCACTTTGGTACAATACTGCTAAAGAAAATGGTGTTTTAGAATTATTATTAAGTGAAGATCTTCCGACAACTAACATAAAAATTGATTTCACAGAATTAATTAAAAATGATTCTTCAAAGTTGGATTTCTATAATGAACACAAAGAATTTTTAGGTTTTGTTTCTTCATTAAAGCACTAGTATGTTTGAAGAAAGGAATTTATTATACTTTGATGAATATTATTTTGAAAACGGAAATCCTGCAAAGCCAAAATATTTTTTAGTATTAAAATCAGACAGTAATGGAATGATGCTTATTTCATTACCAAGTTCTAAAGATTATATTCCAGCTAATATTGAAAAAAAACACGGCTGTATAAATATTCCTGAAAAGCAAATTGGATGTTATTTCTTTCAAAATAAAATTCCAATAACTGAATGTGATTTTTCATTTCCTCAGGATACATACGTTTATGCAGGTTTGATAACAAACCAAACTATCACAACCATTAAATACATTTATAAACCTTACGATTATAAATTGGTTGGAAAACTAAAAGAAATAGAGCATAATAACATACTAAATTGTTTAAAGCAATCCCCAAATATTAAAAGCAAATACCGAAAACTTTTATAAAAACACTCCAACTCG
The DNA here is from genome assembly GCA_043731625.1 of Flavobacterium sp. Taxonomy (GTDB): domain Bacteria; phylum Bacteroidota; class Bacteroidia; order Flavobacteriales; family Flavobacteriaceae; genus Flavobacterium. Next base: position 1,972 of record JAYTIV010000127.1, read on the forward strand.
AAGTGTTTTTTGTTTTACAATTATTTATATTTGTTTCTTACATAAAAACCAAAATGAAATACCAAAACATTAGAGAAGAAGAGCTTAAAATTAAAGTAAGAGACGATTTTTTCTCAGATTACAATTTAACTATTATTGGAAATATTGATTTTTGTATTTCATTAAAAAACAATAAAGGCAAGCAAGAAAAATTATTTGACACACATTCTTTGCTTTGGGCAGAAGCAAAAACAGGCAATTTCAATGTTATTGATATGTTTGTTCAACTCATCTTAACCATTGGTAAAGCACGAACTTTTGATAAATTTTTACCTCCAGCTTTTCTTGGAGCTTTCGATTTTAAAAAGATTGCTTTTGTACCTTATAATGTTGTGAGAGATATTTTTTATCTCAATGATTTTAATTGGAATGTAACACCAAGTAATCACGAATCCAAAGAATTCAAACTTATAAAAGAGCGTATTGAAAACTCTTTACAAAAAAACAAATACCAATACGATTTTATAATTGATGAAAAAGAATTACTTTTTTTTATCAAAAATAACGTTGGCTTCGCTACACAAGATGCTAAAATAGCCATAGATAAAAACAACTTTGTTCATATATATTTGCGTTGGTTAGAGCAAGTAAAACCTTGTATTGATATAAAAGATTGGGGAAAGATTAAAGGTGTAGTTTTAGATAGAGATTTTTATCTAGCCGATTTGTTTGTAGATGACAAAGGCACTATTACAACAGATGATGACACTCCACTAAATAAGGAATTATTTGTAGTTTTTAGAAACGGTCATTATGAAATTCAGAATAAAGACTTAAAAGGTTTTCTTGAAAGTGGAGTTAATACTATTGCCATAAAAGACAAAGCAACTTATGAGCAATTTTAGAAAAAATATAAACGACCTCCACTTGAAAAATTTCGAGATTATATAAACCATAGAAGAGATTTACTAGTCCCTCAAGATATAAGAGAGCGAAGAGGAGCGTTTTTTACACCAAAAAAATGGGTAGAATTATCTCAACAATATATTGCCAATGTTCTGGGTGAAGATTGGCAAGAAGAATATTATGTGTGGGATTGCGCAGCAGGAACAGGCAATTTATTAGCTGGATTAACCAATAAATACAACATTTGGGCAAGCACACTCGACCAAAGCGATGTAAATGCAATGCATGATAGAATAGAAAACGGTGCTATTTTGTTGCCAAACCATTGCTTTCAATTTGATTTTTTAAATGATGATTTTTCAAAACTACCACAAGGATTGCAGGACATTATTAATGATGATAAAAAACGTAAAAAATTAGTTATTTATATTAATCCGCCTTATGCAGAAGCACCACAAAGAAGTTTTGAAAAAGATGGAAAATCAGGAGTTGAACAATCATTTGTAAATAAAAAATATGCCAAAATATTAGGCCAGGGTAATAGAGAATTATTTATCCAATTTTTCACTAGAATTAATCACGAGATACAGGGATGTTACCTTGCAGAATTTTCAAAGTTAAAAATTTTGCAAGGCCAACATTTTACAGATTTCAGAAAAATATTTCTTGCTCATCTTGAAAAAATGTTTGTTGTACCAGCGGATTCTTTTGATAATGTTAAAGGCAAGTTTCCTATCGGATTTATGATATGGAATTCTCAAAAAGAAGAAGTTTTTAAAGAAGCAATTGCAGACGTTTTCGATAATGATGGGAATTATCTCCTTAAAAAGAAATTTATTGCATATGATGACAATCATTATATAAATGAATGGATTAAGCCTTTTCGAGCAAATAAAAATGATAAACATATAGTTGGAAAGTTTCCATTTATGGGAAATGATTTTCAACAGCAAAATATTATTCAAATAAATCATCTTAACATGATTTATAATAAAGCCGCTGGTCAATTTTTGATTAATTCTAATAATTTAATAATTGCTATTTACTTTGCAGTTCGTAAAAGTATTGATGCAAATTGGTTGAATGATAGAGACCAATTTTTATATCCAAATGATGGTTGGAAAACTGATTTAGAATTTCAAAATGATTGTTTAGCGTTTACTTTATTTAGCAATAATATTCAAAGTAAATTTGGCACCAACCACTGGATTCCATTTACAGAGCAAGAAGTAAATGCCAAAGATAAGTTTGAAAGCAACTTTATGACGCAATTTATAAAAGGCAAAATAAAACAAGAGCAAACTCCCGACCTTTTTGTCATTCCGAGGAACGAGGAATCACATAACATTCAGAAACCATTAGAATTTTCAGAAAAAGCCACTAATGTTTTCAATGCTGGTAAAGAACTTTGGAAATACTATCACGCACAACCCATCGTAAATGTAAATGCAAGTTTATATGACATTCGCGAATATTTTCAAGGCAGAAATGAAGCAGGTAAAATGAATAATAAAAGTGCAGATGAAAACTATATGAAACTCATTACTCAATTAAGAGATAATTTAAAATTATTAGCAAAAAAAATTGAACCAAAGGTCTATGAATACGATTTTTTAAAGGAGTAATTGCAAAGTTTGTCAAACCGTAAACATTTGTCATTTCGACGAAAATTATTAAAATATCAAAAGTCAAGTTATCAAGTTGGTTTATGAGCTGTATGGTTTGAGCGAGGAAGAAATTGTAATTTTAGAACAATCATAAATAGTTTAACAATAACAATTTTCTTAAAAACTAAATTAGGAAAGCTAAAAAAATGTTATAAATTTGTAAAAAAATAAACCTATAAGTTGATTTAATGAAAATAGTTCCTATATTTGCCAAAGAAAATAAGCGAGAAGGATTATTTTCTATTCATCTAAAAGGTCAAAAAGAAGATGAATTAACTAAGCTAGTTGAGCAATGGTTATTAGATCCTTCTTATTTATTCGATTTTTTTACTTTGCATCAAAACGATTTGAACGATGGATATTATGGAAAAAATATTAGCATTCAACAAGCAATTATCTTCACACAAAATGAAGCCGAATATTTATTTAACCAACTCGAGCAGTTGGCAGTTTCTGGAACAACAACTGATGGCGACAATCTGTCGCTAGCTTTCAAACCACTACACAACCAAGAGTACAGCCCAAAAGACCTTCAAGAAGTAAAAGCCAAAACTCCTATTAAAAAAAGATGGTTGCGTATTTACGCTATTAAAATTGGACCAAACACTTTTATTGTTACTGGCGGAGCAATAAAACTAGTAGGAAAAATGGATGAAAGAACTCATTTACTCAAAGAAAAACAAAAATTAGATGACATTAGAAATTATCTTAAGGAAGAAGGAATTCTTGACCAAGATGACTTTGAAATGTATGAAATTTAAAAAATGACAAAAAATCAAAAATTAGTGAATTTTGAAAAATTAGTAAGTAATGATACTTCTGGTTTTTTATCAAAAATAGCCTATTACAAAACCAACAAAAAATGGTTGGATCAATCTTCAAATATTGCAATAAATGTATTGTCATCATTGAAACTAAAAGGTTGGTCACAAAAACATTTAGCAGAGAACATGAGAGTTTCTGCACAACAAATTAATAAAATCGTAAAAGGCAGAGAAAACTTAACTTTAGAAACCATTTCAAAGTTAGAAAATGCACTTGGAATTGTTTTAATAGAAACAATTTCTTATTCAGATGTTAATTCAATTCAAACAAAGTCTGAAATAATTCAAGTAAAAAAAGCAACCCATTTAGAAGAATTTATTACTAAAAAGAAACTAATTAATTTTTCTAATTCAAATCTTCAACAAAAAACAGAACACAAGTTAACAGTTGTTCATAATATCAATTACTCTAAACCAATTGAATACAGACAAGCTAAATAATGGATAAAAATTTAAACATAGGATTTAGTTTATTTGAAATTAAAACAGATCAGTTCGCTTTATTTGAAGAAAATTATTCAAATAAAGGAACTATTAATCTTGGAACTGATTTAACTTTTGGGCTAAATAAAGAAAATAAAGTATTTTCCGTAACCGCAAAATTTACATTTGTAATGAAGAAAAAACCATTTATGAGTATTCAAGTAACTTGTTTTTTCTTAATAAATGATGAAAACTGGAACGATTTTATAAAAAAAAATAAAATTACATTTCCAAAACCATTTGTTTCGCATATGGCAATGTTAACTGTTGGAACTTCTAGAGGAATTTTACATACAAAAACTGAGAATACAATTTTTAACAGTTATATTTTGCCAACAACTAACGTCTCAGAAATTATTTCAGATGATGTTTGGTTTGATATTTAATTAAGTAATAAAATTTAAAATTTCTCTTTAAATCTTTAAAAAGTATGGACTTAAAAAATGCTCAATTAGATGTTGATACTTGGATAAAAAATCACGGCGTTCGCTATTTCAACGAATTGACCAATATGGCACAACTTACCGAAGAAGTTGGAGAAGTTGCTCGAATTATTGCTCGTCGTTATGGAGAACAATCGGAGAAAGAAAGTGACAAAAACAAAGATTTGGGAGAAGAACTTGCTGATGTTGTTTTTGTAGTATTATGTCTTGCAAATCAAACCGGAATTAATCTTCAAGATGCATTTGACAAAAAAATGGATCTAAAAACCAACCGCGATCACGATCGCCATCATAATAATCAAAAATTGAAATAATCGTGAATTTACTTCTTGCATCTTCAATCCTTAATCAACAATCTAAAATCAAAATAACGGGTTCAAAATCTGAAACCAATAGATTGTTATTATTACAAGCTTTGTTCCCAGAAATTCAATTAGAGAACACATCAAGTTCTGATGATTCTGAAGTAATGATAAAAGCATTGAGGAATAATGAATCAATTGTAGATATTCATCACGCAGGAACTGCAATGCGGTTTTTGACTGCTTTTTATGCTATTCAGGAAGAAAAAGAAGTACTACTTACAGGTTCGTCAAGAATGAAAGAGCGACCAATAAAAATTCTTGTTGATGCACTGTTACAACTCGGAGCAGATATAGAATATCTTGAAAATGAAGGATTTCCTCCTTTGAAAATAAGAGGAAAAAAAATTATCAAAAACAAAGTTTCACTTCCGGCCAATGTTAGTAGTCAATATATCTCTGCATTATTATTGATAGCTACCAAACTTCAAAACGGACTTGAATTAACTTTAGAGGGAGCAATCACATCGGTTCCATATATCAAAATGACTTTGGCTTTACTTAACGAAATAGGCGTTGAAACCTCTTTTATTGGCAAAGTAATTTCAGTAAAACCCAAATTATCAATTAACAATTATCAATTGTCAATTGAATCAGATTGGTCGTCAGCCTCTTATTTTTATTCTATTATTGCACTTTCAAAAATTGGAACCCAAATTACATTATCATTTTATAAAAAAAACAGTTTGCAAGGTGACTCAGTTTTAGCCACTATTTATATTGAATTTGGAGTCGAAACAGTATTCAATAATGATAATTCAATCACAATTTCAAAAGTTAATTTTCAAAACACTCAAAAAACATTTAATTTAAATAATGCTCCAGATATTGCCCAAACCATAGCGGTTACTTGTTTTGGTTTAGGTATTGGTTGCCATTTGACAGGACTGCATACTTTAAAAATAAAAGAAACAGATAGACTAGAAGCTTTGCAAAACGAACTATCAAAACTTGGAGCAAATGTTAATATTACCAATGATAGTTTGACTTTAAAAGAGAATACAAAAATCAATGAAAGTATTGTTATAAAAACCTATCAAGATCATAGAATGGCAATGGCATTTGCACCATTAGCATTAAAAGTTCCTATTGAAATTGAAGAATCTGAAGTGGTTTCTAAATCATACCCTAGTTTCTGGAAAGATTTGCAAAGTATTGGTTTTCAAATTTCAGAAAAATAAATGTTTACTATAAGTCTAGCAAATAGGGCACTATAGTTACTATTTTTAGAGAATAAAAAAAATAAACATCAAAACACTTGACAACGCCTATCTCACAATCGTATATTTGCACGCTGTTGTAAAATTGGTAAGAAAACTTTCAAATTACAACTTATAACTATTTTAAAATTCACAAATGAAATTATCTCATTTTCAATTCAATTTACCAAAAGAACTTCTTGCAGAATATCCAGCCGAAAACCGTGACGAATCTCGTTTAATGGTAATCAACAGAGCGAAAAAAACTATCGAGCACAAATTATTTAAAGATGTTATTGATTATTTCGGAGACGGTGATGTTTTGGTTTTAAATAATACCAAAGTTTTTCCAGCACGTTTATACGGAAATAAAGAAAAAACAGGTGCTAGAATTGAAGTTTTCTTGTTAAGAGAATTAAATTCTGAGCAACGTCTTTGGGATGTTTTGGTTGATCCAGCTCGTAAAATTAGAATTGGTAATAAACTTTATTTTGGAGATGATGATTCATTAGTAGCTGAAGTAATTGACAATACAACATCTCGTGGTAGAACATTACGATTCCTATATGATGGTTCTTATGAAGAATTTCGTAGAAAACTTACCGAACTTGGAGAAACTCCAATTCCTAAATATATCAATCGCGAAGTAACTCCAGAAGATGCTGAACGTTACCAAACGATTTATGCAAAAAATGAAGGTGCTGTAGCAGCTCCAACTGCTGGATTGCACTTTTCTAAGCATTTATTAAAGCGTTTAGAAATAAAAGGAGTAAAACTGGCAGAAGTTACTCTTCACGTTGGTTTAGGAACATTCAATCCAGTTGAGGTAGAAGATTTATCTAAACATAAAATGGATTCTGAGGAATTGATAATTGATCAAGCAGCTTGTGATATTGTCAATAATGCAAAAGTGAATAAAAAACGTATTTGTGCTGTAGGAACAACTTCTATGCGTGCAATTGAAAGTTCAGTATCGTCGGCTAGAACCTTAAATCCTTTTGATGGATGGACTAATAAATTTATTTTTCCTCCTCACGATTTTAGTGTTGCTAATTGTATGATTACAAATTTCCACACACCAAAATCAACTTTATTAATGATGGTTTCAGCTTTTTGCGGACACGATTTAATGAAAAAAGCATATGAAGAAGCAATCAAAGAAGAATACAAATTCTATTCTTATGGTGATGCTATGTTGATAATCTAATAGTACTATTATTAGAATTTTATAAAAAAAATCTCGTCTATTTGGCGAGATTTTTTATTTTAAAAACTATTTTTTTAATCAACTTGATAAACAAGTTTTACCGTAATATTTGCTGTTTTGTTTTTAGCAGTAGTGTTAAAAGAACCACCATATGAGAAATCTTCAGAAGAATTTTGACCTGTAATTTGAAAAACACCCATGTCAGATTTTTTTAATTTTCCTAAACTTGCACCAGCATTTGTAGCGATACTTTTGGCTCTGGCATTTGCATCTTTAGTTGCTTCGGCAATCATTTGAATTTTTAATTCGGCTAATTTTGTATAATAATATTCAGGTGGATTAGAGTAAAATTCAATTCCAGAGTTTATCAATTCACTAGATTGTCTTGAAATTTCTTCAATTTTATTTACTTCTTTAGATTGAACGGTTACCGTTTGAGTCAATGTAAATCCTGTAAATATTTGTTGTTTTGTTGTGCCATTTTCATTGTAAGTAAAATCAAAATCTTTATTGAAATTGACTGCAGAGAAAACAATTTCACTTGAATTGATTCCTTTTGAGAGTAGGTATGCTTTGATTTTTTCTCTATCAGCATCAAGCGAAGCATAAGCTTCCTTTAAAGTCGTGCTTTTTTTAGAAAAACTACCACTCCAAACAATTAAATCAGAGACAAAATCTTTTTTGCCTAATCCAGTCACGCTTATTGTATCACTACTTTGGTTTCTGTTTTTGAATGCATTAGAAAATAAAAAGGCCGAAATGATAACTGCAAGTGCAATAATAATTGAGTTTGTGTTGGTCTTCATAAAAGTAGAGTTTAGAAAATAAAAGTAATAAATTATTTCATCACTAAATATCAAACGTAAATTCTTATTTTTTCTTATTTTTACAGCTATAAAAATTAGAAAATGACATTTCAAAACTCACGCGAATTTGCTCAAAAATTGGATCAGGAAGATGTGCTCCATCACTATAGAAACGAATTTATTTTTCCACAGCATAATGATAAAAACGTCATTTATTTTACAGGAAATTCTTTAGGATTGCAACCTAAAAGAACTAAGAAATATGTAGATGATGTTATGAACGATTGGGGAAATCTTGCTGTAGAAGGTCATTTTTATGCCGAAAAACCGTGGTGGGATTATCACGAACGTTTTGCAAATCCGTTGAGTAAAATTGTTGGAGCAAAACCTTCAGAAGTTACAGTAATGAATACTTTAACGGTTAATCTTCATTTGATGATGGTGTCTTTTTATAGACCATCAAAAACACGTTATAAAATAATTTGTGAAGAAAAAGCATTTCCATCAGACCAATATATGTTTCAAAGTCAAGTGCAATTTCATGGTTTTACAACCGAAGATGCTATTATTGAAATAAAACGGAGAGAAGGTGAACACAACATTAGGATTGAAGATGTTTTAGCAAAAATAAATGAAGTTGGAGATGCCTTAGCATTAGTGCTCATTGGTGGTGTAAATTATTATACGGGTCAAGTTTTTGATATGCAAAAAATAACTGAAGCTGGTCATCAAGTTGGAGCAATTGTTGGTTGGGATTTGGCACATGCAGCAGGAAATATTGCGCTTGAACTTCACAATTGGAACGTAGATTTTGCGTGTTGGTGTAGTTATAAATATATGAATTCTGGACCAGGAAATGCTTCAGGGTGTTTTGTTCATGAAAAGCATCATAACAATTCAGAATTACCTAGATTTGCTGGTTGGTGGGGACACAATAAGGAACGACGTTTTAAAATGGAACCCAATTTTGACCCTGTTCACGGTGCAGATGGATGGCAAATAAGCAATTTGCCAATTCTATCATTAGCACCTTATTTGGCTTCTGTAGAATTGTTTGACGAAATAGGGATGGATGCTTTGATTCTGAAAAGAGATAAAATTACATCTTATTTAGAATTTATTTTACATGAAATTGATAAAGAAGTCGATAGTACTTTCGAAATAATAACACCTTCAAATCCTGCAGAACGTGCTTGTCAATTATCGGTTTTTCTTCACGGAGAAGGCAGAAGTCTTTTTGATTATTTAATGAAAAATGGAGTAATAACAGATTGGCGTGAACCAAATGTTATTCGTTTAGCACCAGTGCCATTATATTGTTCTTTTGAAGATATGTATGATTTTGGACAGATTTTAAAAAGAGGAATTTTATCAAACAATTAAATTGCAAATACTTCAAAGTATTTTTTTACACAAATAATAATGACAAAAGAACAAATCATACAAAACTTTGACCCTAGTCAACCAGGATTAGCAGATGCAACAATTTTTGGATTACCATTTTCATCCGTTCAAAGCGAAATTATAATTATTCCCGTACCTTGGGAAGTAACGGTGAGTTATGGTTCTGGTGCTTCACTTGGTCCTGAAGCAATATTGGAAGCCTCCTTTCAAGTAGATTTAAATCATCAAGATTTTCCTGAACTATGGAAAATAGGAATGCATTATGCTGAAATTCCTGAAACGTGGAAAAAAAATTCTGATAAATATAAAGCATTAGCGCAACCAATAATTACTGCTTTAGAAAATGGAGAAGAGATAAAAAACACTCCAAAACTTCAAAAAGATTTAGATAAAATAAATGTTATTTGTCGTGAAATGCATTCTGAAGTAAAAGAAAAAGTTTTGTTTTGGATGAATCAAGATAAAAAAGTAGTACTTCTAGGTGGTGATCATTCTACACCATTAGGGTATTATGAAGCATTAGCGACTAAACATGAAAATTTTGGAATATTGCACCTTGATGCCCATATGGATTTGCGTATTGCCTACGAAGGATTTACATATTCGCACGCATCAATAATGTATAATGCATTGCAAATTCCACAAATTTCAAAAATTGTTCAAGTAGGAATTCGTGATTTTTGTGAGCAAGAAGTTAATAATGTTTTCAATTCAGATGGAAGAGTTTTGGTTAACACTGATGCAGATTTAAAAAAAGAAACTTTTGAAGGTAAAACTTGGCAACAACAATGTGATGCCATAATTGCAACATTGCCTCAAAAAGTATGTATTAGTTTTGACATTGATGGTTTGTATCCTTGGTATAGCCCAAATACAGGAACACCAGTTCCAGGAGGAATATCATTTGAGCAAGCAACCTATCTTTTTAATAAATTAGCAGAAAGCGATAAAGAAATTATTGGTTTTGATTTGGTAGAAGTTGCACCAGGTGAAAATGATGATTGGGATGGAAATGTAGGCGCAAGAATGTTGTTTCATATGTGTGGTGTTTTAGCAAAAAACAATGGATTGAATGTAGGTGAAAGAATAGATTTTCCGAGATTTTAACGAGTTAAAAGCGATTAAAAGTAAAAGGCGATCAATTTTGAGCGTCTTTTTTTTATATTTGATATATACTTAAAATTAAAAGAATGCTCAAAAAAACACTTCTATTTCTTCTATCAATATTTCTTCTAATCACAATTTTTGTTTTTGGTTATTTACAATACACAAAACCACAATACGAAGGTGAGGTAAACATAAAAAATATTCAAAAAGAAACAACCGTTTTTTATGATGAATATGGGATTCCGCATATTTATGCCAATTCACGAAAAGATGCTATGACCACTTTGGGTTACGTTCATGCTCAAGACAGACTTTGGCAAATGGAACTAATTCGAAGAATTGCACCAGGAAGACTGTCAGAACTTTTTGGCAAGAAAGCATTGCCCAATGATCTATTTTTTGCTGGAATAGGAATAGATGAAAGCTCAGAAAAAGCAATTGCACAATTAGATAAAAACTCAGAATCCTACCAATTGGCAATGGCTTATCTTGATGGTGTCAATCAATATATTGAAAAGGGGAAAACGCCAATAGAGTTCCAATTGGTTGGTGTTCAAAAAGAAAAATATACGCTCAAAGATGTTTATAATATTTTTGGTTATATGGCTTTTAGTTTCGCTATGGCCCAAAAAACAGATCCTTTATTAACTGATATTAGAGATAAATTTGGTGCTGAATATCTCAAAGATTTTGGATTAGAAGGTTCTTTGGGAACTGAAAAACTAAAGAGTTTTAAAGGAAAATCAAATCAATATTCAGAGATTTCAAAATCAATTGCTAGTTTACTAGATGCTTCGCCAGTGCCGTCATTTATAGGAAGTAATAGTTGGGTGATTGGTAGTCAAAAAACAAAATCAGGCAAAGTTATTTTTGCCAATGATCCTCATATTGGGTTTTCGCAACCTTGTACGTGGTATGAAGCGCATATTATCACACCAGATTATGAAATATATGGCTATTATCTTGCCGGAACACCTTTCCCACTTTTAGGTCACAATCACAATTATGCTTATGGATTGACCATGTTCGAAAACGATGATTTAGATCTTTTTCAAGAAGAAGAAAACCCAACCAATTCCAATCAATACAATACAAATACAAGTTATAAAAATTTTACTTTCCGACAAAAAAAAATAAAAGTAAAAGACACTGCTTCGGTAATTTTAAATATTAAACAATCTATTCACGGACCTATTATGAATGGTTTATTGACTAATTTAAAATCAAAAAAACCAATTGCAATGTCTTGGATTTATACCCAACAAAAAAATCAAATACTCGAAGCAGTGCATGCTCTTTCCAATGCTTCTTCTTTAAAAGATTTTCATAAAGGAATTGGCCTTATTGCCGCACCAGGATTAAACATTATGTATGGTGATGCCAAAAACAATATTGCTTGGATTACTTCGGGTAAATTATACAAAGTTGATGCCTCTGTAAATTCAAATTTTATTTTAAACGGAGCAAACGGAATAGATGATAAAAAAGAATTTCTAGATTTTAATGATAATCCTTCTGCTATAAATCCAACTTGGAATTATGTCTATTCGTCTAATAATCAACCAGAAGCAATCAATAATTATTTGTATCCAGGTTATTATTTACCAAAAGATCGTGCCATGCGCATCAACTCACTTTTGCAACCTAAAAACAATTGGACAAGTACAAATGTCAAACAAATGATAAATGATAATACTTCTGCAATGGCACCAAGTATTGTGCGAAATCTTTCAAATAATATTCGTGAAATTGATTTAAATACCAACGAGAAAAAAGCACTCCAAATTTTAAAAAGCTGGTCAGGTTCGAATAATTTGAATGATGTTGCGCCAACAATTTACAATAAATGGATATTTTGTTACCTCAAAAACACTTTTAAAGATGAGTTGGGCGAAGATGATTTTAAAGCTTTATTAGGAACTCATATTATCAAACAAGTGTTGGAAAGTCAGAGTAAAAATGAATCTTCGGTTTGGTGGGATAATAGTACAACAAAAAATAAAAAAGAAACGCGAGCAGAGATTTTATTACTTTCCTATCACGAAGCGATTGCAGCATTAGAAAAACAATTAGGTAATGAAGTTGCTGTCTGGACTTGGAACAAAGTGCATACATTAGAACATCAGCATCCATTAGGGCAAGTAGCGGCATTGAAAAGTTTTTTTAATGTTGGAAAATTTGAAATAAATGGATCCAATGAAGTCATCAATAATATGATGTTTTTATTTGATGAAAGTGGAAAAAATGAAGTAAAAGCTGGACCTTCAACTCGAAGAGTTATTGATTTTTCGGATATCGAAAACAGTTATAGCATTTTGCCAACAGGACAATCCGGAAATCCAATGAGTAAACATTATAGCGATCAAGCCGAAATGTACAACAAAGGTCAATTTCGTAAAATGAAATTGAATAAAACAGAGATTATAAAGACTTCTACCAAGTTGGTTTTTAAACCTAATTAATAGAATTAAACTGTCATAATTTGTAAAATCTGTGTTTAAAATCAATAACTTTGCAAAACCGTTTATAATATTTCAATGCAAACTCCTCAAAAAATAGCCATTGTAGGTTCTGGATTAGTCGGAACATTATTGGCAATTTATCTAAAAAAATTAGGCCATACTGTTCACGTTTATGATAGAAGTGCCGACATAAGAACTGTCGAATTTTCTGGTCGTTCTATCAATTTAGTGATGTCTAACAGAGGTTGGAAAGCTATGGAAGATGTTGGTTTGGGTGATGAAATTAGAAAAATTGGAATTCCAGTAGATAAACGAGCCATTCATACCCAAGATGATAAATTAAATTATCAATACTACGGAAAAGAAGGTGAAGCTATTTTTTCGCTCTCAAGAGGACTTTTGAACAGAAGAATGATAGATTTGGCTGAAGATGAAGGCGTAGAATTCTTTTTTAATCGCAAGATTTGGGATGTTTCTTTAGCAACTGCAACTTTATTTGAAGGCGAATCAGAACAAGGCGAATGGACAGAATTAGCATACGATAAAGTTTTTGGTGCTGATGGTGCTTTTTCAAGAATTCGTCACCGAATGCAACGTCAATCGATGTTTGATTATTCGCAGGAATTTATGAAATTGGGTTATAAAGAATTGCATATACCCGCCAATCCAGACGAAACTCATAAAATTGATAAAAATTCCTTGCATATTTGGCCCAGAGGCAACTTTATGTTAATGGCTTTATCCAATTTAGACGGAACTTTTACCTGTACTTTGTTTATGCCTTTTGAAGGAGAAAACTCGTTCGAGCAATTAAAAGATGAAGCAAGTTTAGTAGCCTTTTTTGCAAAATATTTCCCAGATACCAAAGCAGTAATTCCAGATTTGGTCAAAGATTTCTTTAAAAATCCAACCAGTTATTTGGCCATAATGAAATGTTATCCTTGGACCTACGAAGATAAAGTGGCATTAATTGGCGATTCTGCTCATGCTATTGTCCCTTTTTATGGACACGGAATGAATGCCGGTTTTGAAGATATTACGATTCTAAACGAAATGATTCAAAAATATGGCGACGATTGGAAATCTATTTTCTCAGAGTATCAAAAATCACGTAAGCCCAATGCTGATGCAATTGCAGAACTTTCTAGAAGAAATTTTGTAGAAATGAGCACCAAAACGGCAGACGAAAAATTTCTTTTGCAAAAGAAAATTGAAAAGTGGTTTTCTGATAAACATACAGATAAATGGAAACCGCTGTACAGCAGAGTAACGTTTAGTCTGCAACCTTACTCTGAAGCATTAGCTATTGGCGATTTCCAAAATAAAATTATGGAAGAAATTTTAGCTATAGAAAATATTGAAACTATTTGGAATAGCGAAATTGTAGAAAATAAAATTCTAGAATTGCTGAATGCTAAATAAAATTATTTCTTCACTACTTTCTCCACCTTAACACCTTTATCAGTGAAGATTTTCACAAAATAAGCACCAGTTTTTTTATTGCTTAAGTTGATGGTGGTTTTCTCCTCGTCTTTCAAAAAAGCATCGGTTAATCGTCCTTGAACATCATAAATTTGAACCGATTTGATGATGCCTTTTGAAGTAATATTCAAAACATCTGAAACAGGATTTGGGAAAACCGAAACCAATTTATTCTCAAATTCATTGACACCCAAAACCGAAATAGTAGTTACTGCAGGTTCGGTGACAATAGGGAAATTATAATCAAAATAAATATCGGCTTTGTTCGAAACTGAGTTTCCTAAAACCAAATCGCTTTTGGTTTTGATTTTAAAAGCCACAAAACCGTGACTTTCAGGTTCATTGTCTATTTCGGCTGGCAGTTGAATATTCTCGAAAATAAACTCAATTTTGTCGCCTGTAACTTTTGTTTCATAAGGATGAGAAGCAGAAGTTAATTGCAAGGATGAAATATCAAATTTAGTAGTATCAATCACATCTTTCACGACTATATTTTCTGCGGCAGCAGTTCCTGAGTTCTGAAAACGAATGAGATAATGTAGATAATCACCAACTTTTTCAGGTGTTATGGTGTTGCCTTCAAGACACGTTTTATCATTTGGGTCGTAAGAGGCAACTACAATTTGTGTTAGAGAAAATGAATTATCTGCAGCAGTTTCATCATCCGTAATAGGATTTCCAATTGCAT
This sequence comes from Flavobacterium sp., assembly GCA_043731625.1. Classification (GTDB taxonomy): domain Bacteria; phylum Bacteroidota; class Bacteroidia; order Flavobacteriales; family Flavobacteriaceae; genus Flavobacterium. Next base: position 16,991 of record JAYTIV010000127.1, read on the forward strand.
TAAAGCTCAATATATCGTTAATATTTACAGGTTGATTTTCATTTGGAGTGTTTGTATTTAATTTGATTTCAATGGTTCTAGATTCAAAGGGCAATAAATCTATATAATTCCATATCAAACTACCAAAAGTGTAAATAGTAACACTTGGAGTTGCTGATACAAAATCAGATTTTAAATCATTAAAAGTAAAATTTATTGTGCCTGATAAGGTTTGATTCCCTTTATTTTTATAAATTACCTGATAGTCTGAATCAAAGCCTGGCCTAGCATTTCCTATAGGAATTATCACAATTTCTAAATCATTATGAATACCATTTTGTGTAATACAAAAATTTTGATTTTGAGTCGAGCTATTAGCTAAAGGAAAGTTAATAGTAGCAAAAGCTGGCGAAACAGTAAAGTATGGATTGTTAATTATTGGAGAAATAGTATAATTTCCTGATTGAGGATAAAAGGTGTAGTTTCCTGAAGTATTAGTGAAAGTAGCTTCATTTAATATTCCGTTTGTATTCTCAATTTTTAAATCTGGAAAAACATTATCATTACTATCGCAACCATCATTATTATAATCAATTGTAAGTGTGCCAGTAATGGTGTTAAAATTCCCAACTGGAATAAAATTGCAATAGGCATTTACTTCTACATTAGTTAGACCACTTAGTTCAATTCTACTCGAAATATATTCAATTATGCTTTCGTTTGCACAAACATAATGAAGGTTAATACAATTTACTGCTGAAAAAGTTAATGGATTCACATTGTTTTTAGCATTTATATACGTAAGATTTGGATTGTTTGACAAAGAATAAAATATATAATCTGTTGGAGAATCTGTAATAAAAGAACTAAAATCAAGAGTTGAAAACAAGTTTCCATTTAGCCCCAAAAACCGAAGTTTAGGAGTGTTTGAAAAGTCTAAATTTGTCAATTGATTGTAGGAACAACCTAATTTTTTTAGATCAGTAAGATTGGCAATATTTAAGGAAGTTAAATCATTTTCAGAACAATAAATGTCTATTAGGTTTGGAGAATTTGAAACATCTAAAGTTGTGATATGATTGGACTCGCACTCCAAAAAAGTTAAATTTATTTGAGTTGATAAATCAAGTGAGTTGAGTATATTATTACTGCAATATAGAGTTGTTAAATTGGAAGTATTATTTAAGTTTAAAGTCTGAATTATGTTATCAGCACAATCTAAAAAAGTAAGATTTGGAAGATTGTTAGCTTCTAAAAGCGAAATGTTATTAAACTTACAATCAAGATGTGTTAGATTACTTAAACCAGTTGTGTTTAAAGATGAAATATTGTTCGTGTTACAATCTAAATATTGTAATTCAGATAAACCGGTTAAATTTAAATTTGTTAGATTAGGGTTTAATGAACAATCTAGATATTCTAATTCAGACAAACCAATTAAATTTAAATTAGAAAGATTATAATTTAATGAACAATCTAAATATTGCAAACTTGAGGCTCCACTAAGTATAATATTAGTTAAAGTATAGTTTCCATTGCATTTTAATGTTTTTAAAGAAGATGTGTTAATTGCAAGAATTTCGTACAAACTACTATTGTTACATTCAATTGTTTCAAGATTTGTTAATCCTGAGACATTTAGAATTTCAGAATAATTTAAATTACAATTTAAAGTTTTTAAATTAATTAAACTAGTTAAGTTTAGATTTTGAATTCCATCATTTTGAATTGCAAAGTTCTCTAAATTTAAGATTTCATTAAAATTTATAAATGTAAAACCTGTATACTTAAAAATAATATTTTTAAGACTATTTAAACCTGTATAATTAAAAATTGTAATATGATAATTATTTGAAAATTCGAGAAATTCTAAATTCGTTAAACCGTTTATATTTAAAGTAATTAAACCGTAAATATTGATTAATTTTAAATTCTTAAGACTAATTAATGTGCTCAAATCTAAAGTTTCAATATTATAAATACTATTTATTGACAACGACGTAAGATTACTAAAAGACAATATTCCTTCTAAATTTACTATTTCATTATTATCTTTTATAATTAAATTTGTAATTACAATTGCTTCACTTACTTGAACTTCGCCGTCATTATTAGTATCTGCATCTACATCTGCAACATCATCATTATTGGTATCTACACAATTAGTAGTGGCGAGTAATGTTTTAAAAGCACTATCAGGAATAGTAACTATTTGAGCATTCAATCCTAATGAAAAGAACAGAATTACACATAATAAGGATATTTTTTTCAAAATGATTTTTTTTATTTTTATAAAAATAAGAATTAATTATTACTGTAAATTATTTCTTCACCACTTTCTCCACCTTAACACCTTTATCAGTAAAGATTTTCACAAAATAGTCGCCCGTTTTTTTATTGCTTAGGTTGATGGTGGTTTTCTCTTCATCTTTCAAAAAAGTATCGGTTAATCGTCCTTGAACATCATAAATTTGAACAGATTTGATAATGCCTTTTGAAGTAATATTCAAAACATCTGTAACAGGATTTGGAAAAACCGAAACCGATTTATTCTCAAATTCATTCACGCCCAAAACCGAAACAGTTGTTACTGCAGGTTCGGTGACAATCGGGAAATTATAATCAAAATAAATATCGGCTTTGTTCGAAACCGAGTTTCCTAACACTAAATCGCTTTTGGTTTTGATTTTAAAAGCCACAAAACCTTGACTTGCAGGTTCATTGTCTATTTCGGCTGGCAATTGAATATTCTCGAAAATAAACTCAATTTTATCGCCTGTAACTTTTGTTTCATAAGGATGAGAAGCAGAAGTTAATTGCAAGGATGAAATATCAAATTTAGTATTATCAATCACATCTTTCACGACTATATTTTCTGCGGCAGCAGTTCCTGAGTTCTGAAAATGTATGATATAATGCAAATAATCGCCCACTTTTTCTGGAGTAATCGTGTTACCTTCAAGACAGGTTTTATCATTTGGATCAAACGAACCTATGACAGTTTGCGCAAAAGTAAAAGTATTGTCAATCGTAGTTTCATCACCAGAAACTGGGTCAATTGAAGCTGTAAAATGCAACACATCACCAATATTTACCGCAGGTGTTTCCATTGGCGAATTGACATTCAATGTAAAATCAATAGTTCTACTTTCAAATGGCAATAAATTACTGTAGCTCCAATTCAGAGTATTCAGCGATTGATTGGTAATTGCAGGATTTGCCGAAACAAAATCTAAAACGGCATCATCAAAAGCTAGATTGATATTTCCAGAAAGGGTTTGGTTGCCTTTGTTTTTGTAAACCAATTGGTAGTTTGCATCAAATCCTGGACGTGCGCCTTGAATAGGAATTATTGCAATTTCAACATCATTGTGAACACCATTTGGTGTGATACAGAAATTTTGGGTTTGAGTCATTCCATTTAGTGTTGGAAAATTTAAAGTGGCAGTTGTAGGTGAGATTATAAAATAAGGATTTTCAAATACTGGAGCGATAACAAAACTTCCAGTTTGAGTAAAAAATGAATATTTACCTAAATGGTTAGTAAAAATGGCGCTAGAAACAACACCATCATTCATATTTATTTTTGTTGACATTGCAGGCAAATCAGAATTATCACAACTATTATTATTGGCATCTAGCGAAATTGTTCCAGTGATTAAATTATTAATTCCACCAGGAACAAAAGTACAATAGGAATTGACTTGAGTTATAGGGTAAACTAAACTTTGAACCATTTGAACTTCACTTTCATTTGCGCAAACAAATACTAAATTAGGATTGTTTAATCCAAAATATTCAATAGAATAATAAAAAAAACCTGTACCGTTTTTTAGATTAACATAAATTAAATTAGGATTATCATTAATATCTAAACTGCACCGTCCTCCTTGATTTGGATTGTTAAATTTACTTAAATCTAAACTACTTATTAGAGTATTTGGGCAACTTAAACCGTACAATCGAGTTTGATTTTGTAGATCAAGAGTGGTTATTTGGTTATTTCCACAACCTAAAGATTCAAGATTTATTAAATTTGAAACATCTATTGAAGTTAATAAATTATTAAAACATGTTAAATTTTTTAAATTTATTAAATTAGATATATTCAAAGTATTTAATAGATTTACTGAACAATTAAAATCTATTAGATTATTTAGATTAGAAACATTTATATTGCTCAAATTATTATTACTACAATTAAAAATTGTTAAATTGACTAGATTAGAAACATCAAGTAAATTTATGTTGTTTGCTGCGCAATCAATTTCTTTTAAATTGATTAAGTTAGTAACATCTAATACATCAAACTCATTGCCATTGCAATTAAATTTTACTAAATTTATGTTGTTTGTTAGATTAATTGAACTCAAATAATTTGAGCTACAATTAAAATTGGTTAAATTTACAAGATTAGAAACATCTACAGAAACTATTTGATTATCACTACAATCTAATTCAATTAAATTGGTATGTGTATTTACATTTAGAGAAACTATATTATTATTAGAACATTTTATTTTTTTAAGTAGTGATATTGAATTTAAATTTAAGGAGGTTAAACTAGTATAAGAAATTTCTAATGTTTCAAGATTTACTAAAGAACTTACTTCTAGCGATTCTAGAGTCCCATTATAAACTCTTAAATATTTAAGATTAACTAATGGATTTAAATTTATAGACGAAAGATTTGCAACAATTGATAATGTTTCAAGATTTGTATTTGATTGAAGATTAATACTTGAAAATTGTCCTGAAATCTGCAGAGAAGTTAAATTAACTTGATTTGTTAAATCAATACTAGATAAATTACATTCACCACATACCAAAGTCTTTAGATTTATGGCTCCAGTTACTATTAATGTTGATAAATCATTGTTGTAGCTACAATTCAAATATTCTAAACTTGTTAAATCAGAAAAATTCAATGATGTTACACCACTTCCAAAACCTGTACAAGTCACTTTTTTTAAAACTGTAAAAACTGATTTGTCAAAAGAACTAAATAAACTAGGAACTCCTGAACAATCTAATTCATTCAGATTTACAAATTTTTCTAATCCAGTTAAATTATTAATTCCTGGAACAGGGTTTTGTGGAATATTTAAAATAGTAACAACCAAAGCTTCACTCACCTGAATCTCTCCATCACTATTAATATCAATTACAGGTTGGTAATTCAATAGTTTATTTTTAAAATTCGCATCAGGAATGTTTACAATCTGCGCCTTTACACTTGCAGAAAACAAAACTAAAAACAGGAAGTAGTATAGATTTTTCATAATAATTTAGATTAAAAAGAGTTCTAATAAGATACAACGTAAACATCTCAAAGTTAAGGATTTTTATTTGATTTTTACGGAGCCAATTAGAATTCGATGGGTTTGAATGAGTATTCGATGGTTTTCACCGAGAATTCGATAAAATCATTATGGTGTATTGATACTATAAAATGACAAAACGGTAATATAAAACCCAAATGGAGGTTCTATAATACCGTTTTGTTTATAATAAAATTTAGAATGTTTACTATCAAAAAATAACATTCAATCTTGTTTCTTTTCTCTATTTTCTATTCTCTTTCCTCTGCCTAATGCCTATTGCCTAATGCCAAAAAAACTATTTCTTAAACATTTTCATCAAAATCCCAAAAGCACCACGAATAAAACTAGCACTAGTAACCACTTTTACAACCGATTTTCCGATAACAGTTGCTGTACTCGGTTCGTTGCTTTTTTTCTCTTCTTGTTGCACTTCTTCAGCTTGTTGCACAGCCGAATCAATTTTTTTGGTCAACATTTCATATGCACTATCACGATCAATTTCTTCTGCATATTTTCTAACCAATTTTGATTTTGAATTGATTGCAGTAATTTCAGAATCAGTCAGAATATCCATTCTGCTTTGTGGTGCACGCATCATTGTTGCGGCAAGTGGCGTTGGAATTCCTTTTTCGTTTAAGGCAGTAACCAATGCTTCCCCAATTCCTAGAGAAGTTAGTAATTCGTCAGTTTTATAAAAATCTGATGTTGGGTAATTGTCCGCCGTCATTTTGATAGACTTTCTATCATTGGCAGTAAAGGCTCTCAAAGCGTGTTGAATTTTCAATCCCAATTGTGCCAAAACACCACTCGGAACATCCATCGGGTTTTGTGTTATAAAGAAAACTCCAATACCTTTAGATCGAATCAATTTGACCATCGTTTCGATTTGGTCAAGCAAAGTTTTGCTCGCTTCATGAAAAATCAAATGCGCTTCGTCTATAAATAGTACCAATTCTGGTTGATCGGCATCTCCTTTTTCAGGCATTTGTTGGTATATTTCTGCCAAAAGGCTCAACATAAAAGTCGAGAATAATTTGGGTTTGTCTTGAATGTCGGTCAAACGAATGATGTTGACAAAGCCTTTTCCGTTTTCGTCAAAACGCATCAAGTCATTAATATCAAAAGAAGTTTCTCCAAAAAACATATCGCCACCTTGTTGTTCGAGTTCAATAATTTTTCTCAAAATAGTTCCCGTTGTCGAAGTCGAAATCTTACCGTAACTTTCTTCAATATCTTCTTTTCCTTCTTCGGTAATATAATTCAGCACTTTTTTGATGTCTTTCAAATCCAACAAAGGCATTTTATTATCGTCACAATATTTGAAAATAACCGAAACAACACCTGCTTGTGTATCATTCAAATCAAGAATTCTAGAGAACAAAACAGGACCAAATTCGGTCACTGTGGCACGAAGTCTCACGCCATTTTGCTCAGAAAGAGTCAATAATTCTATAGGAAAATTAGCTGTTGAATAAGGAATATTTATTTTGGCGTGACGTTCTGTAATAAAAGATTTTTCTTCTCCAGGCATTGCAATACCAGAGAAATCTCCTTTAATATCCATCATCAAAACAGGAATCCCAAGAGCAGATAATTGTTCAGACAAAACTTGAATGGTTTTGGTTTTACCAGTACCAGTAGCGCCAGCAATCAATCCGTGTCGGTTTAACGTTTTTAGAGGTATTTTTACATGAGCTTCTGTTAATGCTTCACCATCAAGCATTGCGGCACCAAGAGTGATACTTTCGCCTTTTGAAGTATATCCTTCGGTAATTGTCTGAATAAAATTTGTTTTTGTGTCCATATACAATGAGCGCTTTTATTAATTTGAAATGCTTCGCAAGATATTAATTTTTTTAGCAACCTATAATAATCCCGCTTTTTAAAATTATTATCAAAATTTAATTAATTTGGGAGAAATATATATCTAATGATTACTAATGCAATATTTTGAATGATTACTACGTTATAGTATATATTGTTGATTAAATATTTGTAAAATTATGATTTTGCACTTGTTTATTGAAATATATTTAAAATCAAATTTTTATTAAAAAAAAGGAGTCTTAAATTAATTACAATTAAATTAAAAAAAGTTTTTTTATTTAAACTAAAAATATAAATTTGCCTTACTACAAGTTTAATATAACTAAGATAATTTATTTAAAACTATTAAAATTAAAAAAAATGGCAAACGTTAAAAAAGAAAAAAGTGCAAACGGAGGAGGAATGATTTCTGGAATCATTATTGTAGCGTGTATTTTTGTTGGATGGTTAATCTGGAATTTCATAATGGGTAATGGCGCTAACTTTGAAGGCGGTGTTAATACGGGTCACCCGTTACCAGGAAATATGTTAGCAATGGTATACAAAGGAGGTCCTATTGTACCAGTTTTATTAGGATTATTATTAATGGTTGTTGTGTTTTCATTTGAGCGTTATGCTGTGATTTCAAAAGCGGCTGGTTCAGGAAACCTTGAT
>JAYTIV010000128.1:0-9371 GCA_043731625.1 Flavobacterium sp.
AAGAACTTAGATGCTTTTTTATTTGTATTGAATTTTTTTTAATCTATAGAAGCAATTAAAATTTTAGATTCTGGTGCTTTTACTATTTTTGCTATTGAGGCAATGGCTGTTTTTGATGCAATGGCTGTTTTAACAGGTGGTCTGCGTTTGCTAGAATAATTTGCAGGATATTTTTGTTTGTGAGCTTCAAATTGAGAAATTGGATTGTCTCCCAAATAATCTTTTATCATTTCATAAGCACCATTGTTTAGACAATATCCTCTAGAATTCATATCAATAGATTCAGAAGTAACCCAATTTCCGTTTTCTTTATAAATATAGATACCTTTTTTAGTATCAAAATAAGCTTGTAGATTTGGAAAGTAGTAATATCTAATGTCTACAAATGAAGTAGTATTGGCTTTATTACCAACGTTTACAGTGTCTAATTGTTCTTGAGCTTGTATATTATAAGAGGAAATAGTAAGTATTCCTATGGCGATGTAAGTAATTTTTTTCATGTTTTCTAATTTTTAATTATCCTTTTTTCTATACTGTAAATTTACATGGAGAAGGTAGGAGAGGTGTTATAGTATTTCTAGAAAACATTGTAAAATTATAATCAAAAAAAAATATTACTAACGATAAGGAACCAGCATAGGTTTTGAAATTTCGAAATCTTGTAAATTGAAATCGGCAGTTCTAAAAACATTTGTTTTTAATATTAAATTACCTTGATCTGGTAAAAAAGGATAAAGCGAAAAAGAAAATTGAAATGAACTAAAAACCAAATAATCATTGCTTATTATAATTCCTAAACCAAATTGAGAATAAACTTTGCTTCGAGAAAATCCAATATCTTTTTGACCTAACATTCCCATTGTATAATTAAAATAAGGATTCAAACGAAAACCATAAACACGCCAAGGAGAATATCCTTGGGTTTGAAAAGAAACCAATAATTTTTTGGTACCTAATATGGTTTCATTATTAAAACCTTGAATTCCAGCATCTCCATTCAAAGTCAACTTATCCGTAAAACTATCAAGTCTATTATTCCCAATAATCAATTCGGGTTTTATAAATTGCCTAAATTTCCATTTTCCAGTTTCAATCAAATTTGTGAAATATATAAGATTTAAAATTAAAGTGCTTTGATTGGATTTTTTTTCGTTAAAAAATGTACCATATTCTAAATTCCCACTCAAATAACCAAAACCAAAATAGCTTCCCATTGCAACTTTTGATCCAATATAAAATTTATTTATAGCATTTTTATTTTGAAAACCAGTCGTTAAAGAATATACAAAACCAGAGGATACATCTTCACTTACATTAAAATTAAACAAATATTTGTCCTCTGTATATTTCCTAGAAGAAATTCCAAAACCTATAAGATATAATTTTTCATTACTATAAATCCCAAGACTGTCTTGAGAAAATTGAGGTTTTTCTGTAAATATTTTATTAAAATAGCGCGCATTTATTATAAAATTGGTGGCTCTATTGTACTCTGTATTTCCTTTAAAAATTTGAAACGATTTTCCGAACCAATAATCTTGTGAGTTATATTTATAATTTGAAGTATCTATAACTTGTTTGTTGACCACTTCAGAAACTTTGCCGTAGTGTTGATCAAAATAGATTCCAGATGCCCAACGAGTGTATGGAGAATAAAAAGGTCTTTCGATATTGATATATTTGGTATAATTGCCTTTTATATCGATATCATAACTAAATACAGATTTTATATACGTATTCATAATATTCGGTACAGTATATTTTGTCCGAAATCCTTTTTGGTCTTTTGATAAACCATTAATATATGAGTTTGAAAATTCGTGTCCAGTTCCAAAAAAGTTTTTATCGGTTAAATAAAAGTTTGATTTTGAAATAGATGTAGTAAAATCTGGAACCAATGTCCAGGAATCTAATGCACGTATAGATACATCCACAGAATCTTTTGATACTAACTTATATTGAAAATAAAAATTTCTAATAAATCTGTTTTTACGTAACAAACGTTCAGATTCTTTTATTAACAATGAATCTAAAGGTTGATTTTTTTTTATTAATAGAATATTTCTAATAGCAAATTTCTTTGTTTTGATATGCAAAAAATTAGAAGATTTTTCTATAAATGTTTTTGGTTTATTGGTGGTATCAAGTACAGAGTATCCAAAAGGATCAAGAGTGGTAATATTGATTTCTCGAATAATTTTACCTTCGTATTTTGAAAAATTTACTTTTTTTAATTTCTGAAACGAATTTTTTTTGACTTTTTGTTTTCCAATAGGTCGAAAAAATAACTTGTGTACAAACTTGGTAAATTTTCTTTTTTTAGAATATTTCTCAATATCTCTGTAAACTTCTAGAGAATCTTTTTTGGGAGGAATTACTTGCGCATATGAAAGTTGACAACCAAAAATTATCAGAAATAAGAACAATAATTTTATATTCAATTGCATTGTACTATTAATTATCAAAATTATCAATTTAAATCTTAAAAATCTTTAAATGTGTGAATTATGAAACATATATACAAAATTTTAAAACTTGCTTAATTATAGTTCCTCTAGATTTGTGATATAATAATTTTTAAAACAAAATTTATGAAAACGATAATCCTAGGAATGGCAATTTTTTTATTTTCAATAAATAATCAAGCCCAAAATACAAATGTGCAATCAGAAACAAAAACAACAAATATTATAAAAAAAGACTCTGATGGCGAACATAAAACGGTAATAAATGAAGAGAAAAATGCAGTTCAAAAAATAGAGCTCAACGAAGAGAAACCCAATACATTGAATATTGATATGAAAGATTCCCCAGTAACGGTTACTTCAACAACAAAAGTTACCAATCCTGACGGAAGTGCAAGAACAGTTGATGTAGATAGAAGTTCATATTATGTTTCCAACGGAAATAAATATAAATTGGCACTAGATGCTTCAGGATATACAATGAGTTATGGCAATACAAAACCAGCTTTGTTAAGAAAAACAACTACCAATAGTTATGTATACCGATCAAAAAACAAAACAGCAATTGGGTATTTTGATACAACAGGAAATTTGGTTTTAGAAACGTATGATGACAAAACTGATAAAGTTACCGTTGAAATTTTTAATATGGTAAAAGAGTAGGGGTTTGTTAATTTTTTAATACAACAAAAAAACCGATTCAATTTTTGAATCGGTTTTTTTGTTATTATTATTTTATTCGAATTAATTTACCAGTGTTTAATGTTTTTGAAATATCAATAAAACTTTTGGTAGAAAACTTGATAGTGTCTTTTTGAATCTCACGATTATCAATTTCTATAGGATTTTCATTTTTATCTTTTCTTAGAATAACTTTATATTTTTCATATTGAATGATTCCTTTATACATAACAGCATCGGGCATTATTTTTTTATAAACACTGTCATTAAAAGTGATTTGAGATATTTGTTGTGCATATTTTTTATCAAATACCATTTTATAAGTTCCATTGAGTCTAGGTTTCTCTTGTTGAATAAAACAAGAGAAAAATGCAGATATAAAAATCATTATTAGTTTCATAAACTTAAATTTTGAGATTTTAAATCGAATTAATATGGATGTCTAATATACTAATATATTTTAAAAAATTTAAAAAATTTTAATATAAATCTAAAATTAAAACTCATACTTCCAAAAGGATAGTTATTTTTCAATGCTTTGTTTGGTTTTAAAAAATCATGATAATCTTTATAAAACCTCTATTTCTAAAAACGACTGTTTGTGGTCGTTTTATTTTATAGTTTGTTTTGTCAAATCAATATTAAAGTTTGTATTTATGATTAATCCATTATTATTTTGGAAAACATTTTGACCGTTTATTTGTCTGCCAAATTGAAGTGTTTGGTTTATATAACCACCTTCTATTCTTAGGTTTTTGTTGAAACGATACCCTAACAAAGCACCTATTCTGTTTTGGTCAAAAACATTGGTGTTTACATTTTCTCCAAAGCCTATAAAAATTTCATCATAAAATGCAACATAAGGAGTTTTGTCTTTAATTTCTTTTCCTTTCAGAGGGATTTGTAACCTAATCATATAACGCATACGATTGAGTAACGGAAATTCATCTTCGGTAGCTTTATTAGCAGAAGAATAGCGACCAACAAAGCGTTGTTCAAACATAAATCTATGAGTAAAATCTACAATTCCTTCTTTATGGGAAAGTTGCACCATCTCAAAAATTCTATGTTCTGTAAAATCTCTTCCTAAACCATTTATTGGGTATTCTCCATAAGGGAATGTTTCTATCCAAGCATATCCAACTCTAAACAATACTCTTGGGTTCAAATTGTAGTTAACTCCTACTCTTAAAAGACTTTGTTGCCAATCTGTAATAATGTTTTCTCTTCGCCATTGGTACTCGGAGTGAATACCAAACTTTTCTGATACTTTGAAAGATCCAAAATAATTAAACCAACCAATAGTATTATTTGTATTTAAACGATTGTTTTGCGCAAATGTGTTTTGTACACTCATCAGCAAAACAACGATAACATAAATTGAAAATTGTTTTTTCATTATTCTTTATATTAATTTAACTACACCTTTATAAGGTGTTCGGCTTGTCCTTTTTGTTTATAAAATTACAATAGATGCTTGAGTCTGCAATCGTGATTAATGCAATTCCCCTATTATTTATTGGTTTTGTGATTTATTTTTTCTCCGAATGTACAACAATGCTTTAACTGTATGTTTTGTATTTATGCTCGTCTTTCATTATCTATATTTTTTTTATGCTACAAAATTGAAAATATTGTGTTGTATCAAAAAGTGTTGTATGATTTTCTGTAAAACATTTCAGAGATTGAAAACTTTTATTAAAAGTTTGTTTCATCGTGCTTTCGGAATATTGTTTAATTTATAATCAGCTGCATTTTAGAGGTCCATTTTCTAAAAAAAGTTCCAATAGGAAATTTCCATTTTGATTGATAGTATATCCGATAAAACCAGCATATTTATTGATACTTTCTTCTTCTATCAAAAAATGAAAAACGGATCTATCATACCAAAAATCAAATGCTACTTCGGCCTATAATGTCTGAAACAATCCAATGCACTAAACTGGCTTTATCTCACAAGCGTATTTTTGTTTTTTCTTAAGCAAATTCAGATATGTATAATGTCCAAAATTCACATATCCTTTTTCAAGTAAAGCATCAACTAAAAAAACTATTGTCACTACCAATATCGATTATATTAACGGTTTTTGACAAGTTTAAATTTCTAAATAATCCATAGAAGTCTTTAAATATTCAAGTTTCCAACTAACTTCGTTTGGCTGGTTTGTACTAAAAATAATTTACTAAGGAGCTTTTTGTTTCCATAATAATTTACACTTTGCAACAACCATCTAATGAAGCAATTCCTTCGGGTGTTGCTTTTACTTCATCGGTATCATATCCTAATTTTGAAATGGCTAGTTTTATAGTTTGCAAATCTGTTTTTTTAGCGTTGTAATATACTGTAAAAGTCATTTTGGTATCGTCTAACTCATACATTTTCACACCTTTTATTTTAAGCATTTCGGATTTAAATTTTAATCCACACGTTTCACATTCTTTACAATGGTCGCAATTTAAAGTAGTCTTGATTACGGCTTTTTGATTTGTTTTTTGTGCTAAAGTTGTATTTGAAATTAAAAATACAGTGAATAATATGATAGTTGATTTTAATAAATTTTTCATTTTTTTAAATTTAAGTTGGTATTAATTTTATTTTAAATATGCAATTTATACTTCTTTTCCAATTTCTTATGTTAATTCTGAAAATAAATAATAGGCACCATTAATTAGCATTTTAACATTATTTGGAATTTCATCGATTATTTTTACTTCGGTATAACCCAAATCGGTTGTGCAATGTTTACAAACGCTAGCACGAGTTTACATAAACAAATACTGGGCTATGTTTTTATTTTTTTCTATTAATGATTATTTTTTTAAATTAAAAAAAGTATAGTACAAATTCAAATAAAATCCATTTGGTGCAGTTCTAAACATTGAACTATAAAGTTGTTTTCTATAAGCCAACTCTAATCGAGCTTGGCTATTAAAAATAAATTGCACTGCTGGAACAACATCTAAAAAAGATTTACCATTTTCGTTTATCGTTTGTCCAACAAACTCTATCATTAAATTGATATTTGTTTGTTTAAAACTAGTGTATTTTTTTGGATACATCAATTTGCCAAAAGATAAGGTGTAATTGGTTGCATTGTCACCAAAGTAATCAGGAAACGGATAATTTGGTTTGTTATCCATTGCTTTTTCAAAACTTATTGAAAAACTTATTGCCAATTTATTAATCAATTTGGTAGAAATTATACCTGTTTCAAAACCTGAATTGTGACCTAAAATTTCTATTTGTTCTTGATGAATATCCGAATTATTGAAACTATATCTCCCATAAGCAGCAAATCTAAAATGACTATTTAAATCATCGGTAGAAAAAAAACGATATTTAACCAAAAAACTTCCGCCTTCAGTAACCAATTGATTGCTCCTATTGCTTATGAATGCTGAGCCACGAACCATTACATTTTTATTTAAACCATAGGTTACTTCTGGCATAAAATGATAATTATAGCCTGACTCAAACTTTTCTTTAAAAGCAGATTGCATTATGTTTGTTCCTAACGAGTTGGCAGGAGCATTACTTGCTGGATCAGTTACTACAAATAATTCTTGACTGTTACCTATTTGGAAGACAAAAAGCAGTACAACAATTAAACTATTTTTCATATTTTAATTATTTTAATGTGAAAATCGTCTTCATTATTTACTGAATAGGTTTCGAACTTTTTTAATGATTTCAGAAGTTTTTTATATTCTTTATCGGTTACATATCCTTTGTCTAAAATTTTAATTTGAACTTCTTCTGAATTAGTATTCTCTTTTTCTACAAAAATGTAGGCATTTGAATTAGTTGCGCTAGTAGGTACTGTAATAATTAATGAACCTATGAAAAATCCTGCCTTTTCCACTTTCTCTTTAAATACTTTGGGAGTCAAATCGTTATCTTTAGTTAATGTTATAGTAAAAGTATTGGTGTTCAAATCGGTTTCAACTTTTTCTACTTGGGCCAATGTTTTAAGTTGTTTATTTATAGCATTAGAACACATTGAACACGTTAATCCAGTTGCTCTTATTTCGGCTTTTATGATTTGTGCTTTTACATTTGTAAAGTTTACTATTAATAGTAAAACCACAATTATGTTGAGTTTATTAAAAATTTTCATTTTATTTTTTATTTTAAATATTTAATTATTTCTTCTTCAGTTGGATTGATGGCTATTAAAATTCCTTTTTCGTTAAATAGAAATTGAGATGGCAATTCTTCCACCCCAAAATATATTGCAGTTTTAGCGTCAAAACCATTTGGGTCTATTAGTTGAATGAATTCGATTTTATCTTTTTTAATTGCTTTTTCCCATTTCAATTTATCGGTATCTAAAGAAATTCCAATAATATCCATTTTATTTTTATCTACAATAGTATATAATTTATTTAACTTTTTGTTTCCCAATCTGCATGGTGCACACCAAGAAGCCCAAAAATCGACAAGAATATATTTTTGTTTAAAGGTACTACTTGTAACAATTATATTATTAGCATCATTTAGCGTAAAAGTCGGTATTTTTTCTCCTACTTTTATTTGTCCTTGTGCAGTTAATGAAAAAAGAATAATCAAAATGAATGTTGCTTTCATTAATTAAATTATTTAATGGTTTCGGTTATTTTACCACAACTTAACATCGTAGAACCATAGTAAGGGTTTTTAACTATATTTTCTTTGCTTAACCAATCGGCACCTTTTCCGTCATTTGCCATTGGACAATGTTGAAGGTATGTTGGAGTTTCTTGTTTAGAAACTTTAATTAAATCATAGATGTTTTTTGAAAGTGTATCAAAATAGTCTCTTTGACGCTTTGTGTCTTCTGTTATTGTAATATTTGAAGCATCTACTTTAAGATTGGCAACAACTTTCATCCAAACTATATGTTCATCTGAATTTAGATTTTCCATTTTAACAGCATTAATTTCTGCAAGCATTTCTTTTGCTTTTGCTGATGCTGTGTTTCCATCAGTTTTTACTAATGCAGTTTTCACTGCAAAATAATTATCGAAAATTGCTTTTAGTTGAGATACTTCTTGAACTTTTGGACTTTCTGTGTGATTTTCGTGATTGTTATTCACTACTGCAACAACTTCTTTTTTAACAGCAATTTTTGCTACTCTGTCGTATTGACAACATCCAGGTAGTTTTAAATATACGTCATCAGGTGCCAGAAATTTGTCACTATCGTAACCACTTAATGCAATACGTTTTAAAATTGCATCTAAATTGGTTTTTTTACTGTCGTAAGTTATAGTAGCCATTTTTGTGTCTACGTTCCAATCTACTTTGGCTATCTTTTTTATATTTCCAGCTTTTTCAATTGTTTTTTCGCACATTCCACAGTTTCCATATATAGTAACTGTTTGCTTCGCCAGTTCGCTATCGCTCGGGTCTGTTTTGGCATTTTTAATTTGTGCTTTACTCGATGTGAATAATAACAAAACACTTATTGTCACCACTATTTTTGATAATGAATTCATAATAAAAAAATTTTAATTTTTTGAAAATAATAATTTTGAAAGCTGAGTATTTGCTTTCGACAAGACAGACTTATGGCTGTCAAAAATGTGTTTAGCCTATTTTTGGAATGAGCCAAATGGAATAAAAACCAGAAGTAATATTGGTTTTTGAATCATAAAATTTTGATTTCTCTGATGAAAAATCAAAACTAATTTTGAAATCAATTTCGTAAAATGAAATGATACTAAAATTTACTGAAGTTGAAGAGGTACAGTTTGAGTGCCCACATTTTCCACCGCAACTATTGTCTTTATCTTTCGATTGTTTATTATTGCAGCATTCATTTTTTTCTGTATTCGCAGTTTTTTCTTTTTTACAACACGATTTATCAGTTTTAGTTCCACAGGCATAACTCAAATTTGGTGACATCAAGAAACCAAGTGTTAGAATTATAAGTATTATGTGTAACCGTTTTTTCATTTAGCAAATATAAGGCTGAATTTTAAAATTTTATGTTAATTTTTCAGCAGGCTTTTGACAGTTCGTTTAGCTCAAGGGGATGATATAACGTTTCGCCTTTTTTCTAAGTTGCGAGCTTCGGAACGAATTATTTTTTGTTAAAGATAAAATTTCTTGCGAAACGTAAACGTGTATTTACTACAAAATTCGCAATTGCGCCAAGCATCTATGTAAAAGCATAACTTTGAGTTACCAAAAAACGAAGATTATGCAATTACAAGATACCTTAGCTATACCAAAGATATTCA
>JAYTIV010000129.1:0-24691 GCA_043731625.1 Flavobacterium sp.
TGCTGAAGCGAAAGCAAAAGCAGAGAAAATGATTCAAAACGTAATCAAAGCCTATCAAATAAGAATAAACAATTTGACTTGGATGTCTCCAGAAACAAAAATAAAGGCGATTGAGAAACTAAATAAAATTACCATTAAAATTGGTTATCCAGATAAATGGAAAGATTATTCTGCTTTAGAAATAAAAGATAAAGCCGCAAAAGGAAACTATTTCAACAATATGGTAAGTCTTTCTCGTTGGGGTTTCAAAGACGATTTAGATAAATTAAGCAAGAAAGTTGACAAAACAGAATGGGGAATGTCTCCTCAAACAGTAAATGCCTACTACAATCCATCGTATAACGAAATCGTATTTCCAGCAGCAATTTTGCAACCACCATTTTATAATTACCAAGCAGACGAAGCAGTAAATTATGGTGGAATTGGAGCCGTAATTGGTCACGAAATTTCTCACGGATTTGATGATTCTGGCGCAAGATATAACGCAGAAGGAAATCTTGTAGATTGGTGGACAGACGAAGACTTAAAACAATTTACAATATTAGGAACTGCTTTGGCAGACCAATATTCTGCATTAGAACCACTTCCAGGAGTTCACGTAGATGGTAAATTTACTTTAGGCGAAAACATTGGAGATTTAGGTGGTATTAATGCTGCTTATGATGGATTGCAATTGTATCTAAAAGAAAACGGAAATCCAGGATTAATAGACGGATACACTCCAGAACAACGACTATTTATTTCTTGGGCAACTGTTTGGAGAGGAAAAATTCGTGACGAAGCTTTAAAAAACCAAGTAAAAACAGATCCACATTCACCAGCAATGTATCGTGCTTATGTACCTTTAATAAATCTGGATACGTTTGTAGAAACTTTTAATATCAAAGAAGGAGACGGTATGTATGTTGCTCCAGAAAAAAGAGTGAAAATTTGGTAATCAAATAATTTTTTAAAGAAAATCCTGAGTTTACACTCGGGATTTTTTTTTGAGTTTCAACAAACTAATAATACTAATCAAAGCCCAAGTTCCTTCCAAAATCACAAACGGTATATAATCAATACAAACCGATGTATAACAAGCAATACTTGCTCCAATACTATTTAGGATATAATACAATCTTCCATTATTTTCTATAATCGAAAAATTGTTGAAAAAATAAGCAATTAGAATGATTCCAACACCTATAGCCCCAATGATATCAATAGTGGTCATTATATTTTGTTTTTAAATTGATACTCCAAAATGCCTTCTACTTTATCGCTCAAAATAAGTTTTCCAATTGATGGTTTCGAAAAATCAAATTCGGGCAAAGGTAAATTCTGTTCAATTGCTTTATCTGTATAATACGCTTTTCTTGTAGGATGAAATGGGTAAACAGCATTAAAAGTTTCATTCCAACAATTAGCGGCTATGATTTTTTTAATAATTCCAATACAATCGTTTTGATGAATTAAATTTATAGGTGCTTCTGGATTCTCAATGTTTTTTCTTCCTGCCAAAAAACGAATAGGATGACGATCATCTCCAATCAAACCTCCAAATCGAAGCACAGTTGTTTGAAAGTTTTTATTAGCCAACAAAAGTCTTTCAGTTGCTAATAATTGTTTGCCACTTTCAGTATCTGGTTGAGGTGTTGTTGCTTCGGTAATCGTTTCATTAGCATCAGAATATACCGATGTTGAACTCACAAAAAGCACTTTTTTCACAGAAGATTTTTCGATAAACGGAACTAAAGTCTTGATTTTTGCAACAAAATTTTCTTTCGCCAAACCACGCAATTTAGGCGGAATATCTAGAATTAAAATTTCAGAATGTTCTAAAAAAGAGCTAATATCTCCATCAATAACATTTTCATTCAATAAAATCTGAAAGGGCATTATTCCAGATTTTTCAAGCAGAGCCATTTTTTCTAATGATGTTGTAGAACCTTTTACTTGAAACTGGTTTTCGAGTAAAGATTTCCCCAAAGAAAAACCCAACCATCCACAACCTAAGATGCTAATTTGTTGCATTATTGATACTATCAGTTTGAACAGTTAAACTATCCGATTTAAAAATGGGTTTTGGTTTGTAAATTACTGGTTTTACTTCAATAATTTTTGGCGAAGGTTTTATTTTTTGTTTGATTACGATTGCATCATTCAAAACAAAAGGTGTTGGAATCATCCAATCTTTTCTTTTTGCAATACTAAATTGTGCATTGCTCAATAAATCAAAGGAACTTTCCATCAACTCCATATCAAAAACAGTTTTTTTCAAAATGCTGAATTGTAAAATTAAGGGTTCATTATCTACAACATAATAGCTCACAATTTTTTTCCCGTTTCTAAGCAATTTCGAACCTTTTTGACCTATAACACCAACATTGTTTGCTTTAAAATTTTGAAAAATCATTTTCTCATTGGCAAAAATATCAAAACGATTTACAAGTCTGTTTGGCGTAATTTTTATTTTTAGATAACGATAGTCATCAACAATAGAATCTCTCAAAAACAAAATTGTTGGCTTTGAAATTTCTTTAATTGGTGCTTGTGTTGAAAATGTAAATTGCGAATTATATTTACTATACAAGTTGTTTTTGTTTAATTCTGATGCAACATTTGGATTTTCGCCAAGATAACCCTTTGTCCATTCGTCTAAATTTTTGTCATAAGTGGTCCAAAAGGCTTTGTTATTGTCATTATCAAGAACATACAACAAACTATTGGGTTTTGCTTTACCGTATTGATATTCAGAATTAAAATGAGCTTCGAGAAGAAAACCTAAGCATATTAGAATCATGATTGTTCCCCAAATTCCTTTTTTAGAAAAAGTTCCAAATACAGGAAGTAATAATGAGAAAAGTAAAACCGTTAAAACAGCGCTTCCGAAAAGAATTTTTAATCCCAATCCTATCGGAAACATATGAATAAATGGAAAAATTATAATTAATGATGGAATACTTAAAATCAAATTCAACAATTTGAAAGATTTCTGGGTGATAATAAATACGCTCAATATTAACAAACTACAAATTACAGGAATAATAAAAAATCCAGCTCCAGGCAAATAAAGTGCGATGCCTAAATTGATTCCTATCCACAACAATAATGGGGCAATAAAATAATTATAGGTAATAATTTCAGATTTTGATTTGGTATAGAATAGAAATGCGATTGCCAAGCTCAAACTTATAAAAGCACCAATGTATGAATAACCATTATAAGTAAAGCCTTGTAATATGTCATTGTATTCAGGATATACATTCAAAAGCAGTTTCCAACCCAAAAATGTGACCAAACCTGCCATTATCAAAGAACCAAAAAGTGGAATAAATCCTAATATAATTTCTCTTAAATCTAAAACTCGTTTACCAATTCCAACAAATAATAATAACAAAAACAATACAAAAGACCCAATAACCATTGGCATTACCCAAGCAAAAGGATAACTTACAAAATTAAAAGGCGTATTGAAATATACATCATCTTCAGCAGTATTTAAATTGGTAAGATTGGTATTAGAAAAATGTTTCAATAAAGGCATTAAATAACAACCTTGATGTTCGATTGTGGTAGGATTGATATGAGCAAAATTGTCTTGAACCGTGTGATAATTATAATGATTGTCAATAAAAGCGAAGTTAAATCCTTGAATTTTTCCTTGCTCACGAAAAACAGTCAAATCGGTATCGTTGGGCAACATTTTATATATGCTATACATCAACGAGTTCGATACAGGATATTTTACATTTGCATCTTTAAAAGCTTTAATCATTGCGGCATTTCCTTTATTGACTTCCATCAACATATAACTCGGACCAGAAGTACCACGAGCTTCAAAGTTGAGAGCCAAACCAATATCATTGGTCCATTTGCTTTGCGTAACAAATAGCGCTGCGCCATTTAACCCTAACTCTTCAGCATCAGAAAAAAGGATAATGATATCATTTTTGTGTTTGGTTTTAGCGTACAAAAATGCCCGAACACACTCTAAAATAGTTGCAACTCCACTTGCATCATCACTTGCTCCTTTAGAAATAGAATGTGGTGCACTGTCATAATGAGAAAGCAAAAGCAACGCTTTAGAATTGTTTGACCCTTTTATTCTAGCAAGAATATTTCTAGATTTAACCAGATTTCCCCAATCGGTGAGTGTTGATCCTTCTTGAATTTGAGTTTCTAAACCTAATTTTTGAAGTTCAGCAACCAAATAATTTTCAACCACTTTATGATTTGCCGAACCAACATAATGTGGTTTTTGGGCAATGGTTTTTATTTGTTCTAATGCTCTATTGGTCGAAAATTCTGAAAACGATTCGTTTTTAGAAACCCATTGAGGCATCATAAAAAAATAAATAGCAACCACAACACACGAAAGAAATACAATCGAAAATATAGAAGAGTAATTTTTTTTCATTTTTTAATAAATTAAATATCTTTTTTTACCAACATAAAAAAATCATTATCCAACAACATATATCCTTGATCATATACAAAACAGTAAGTGTTTCCAGATTTAGTATTCAAAACATTGGTGTAAAATTCAAAATCAAATCCTTTACTAATAAGTTTTGACCGAGTAGTTTTGCTTTTTCCTTCAACATTTAGCTCGCTCAAAATTCGATAATTTTTCCGCAATTTGTTATTTACATTGCGCATAAAATTTGTACTATCTTTATTTATTTTGTTATTATAGGCGTTTCTGCAACCGTCACTACAGAATTTTTTGTCCTCACGACCTACAATTTTTTCACCACATTCCAAGCAAGTTTTATTCATAGGTTATTAGAATTTTGATATTAATAAGGAGCAAAATGGCTCGGTCTTTTTTTAGTTTCCATTTTCCTGCTTTTCGTTTCAATCTTTTTATACTGTTTTGGGTCAAAAACCCAAAACATTATAAAAAGGATTTCCACTGCAATCAGGGCTAATAGTTATTTTTTTCGTTTACTTGTTTTAGAATTAATTCTTTTAAAATCAATCAAATATATATAATTTTTTCCAATTACAAACGGTTACAAACATTTACAACCGAAAGTAAGTGGTAAGTAACCGAATATTATTTGCAACCTGTCACATCTTTGCACTGTCGAAATGAAACAATTGCAATATCAAAAATCAATTTTAATAACAACGACAAAACATATAACAAAAACATTTTATTAATTTTTAAATTTAAACGCCATGAATGCATTAAGAAACAGAGTACAATTAATCGGTCACGTAGGAAACGAACCAGAAATTAAATCCTTTGAAGGAGGAAAAAAATTAGCCAATCTTACTATCGCTACAAACGAAGTATATTATAAAGATAATGGCGACAAAGTAGAAAATACCGAATGGCATCGAGTAACCGCTTGGGGAAAAACTGCTGAAATCATCGAAAAGTATGTAACCAAAGGAAAAGAAGTTGCCATTGAAGGAAAACTAACACATCGTTCTTATGACGACAAAAATGGTGAAAAAAGATACATCACCGAAGTAATTGTAAATGAGTTACTTTTGATAGGGAAATAATTTTCGATCTATTATTCTAAAAGCGACATGACTTAGGTTTTGTCGCTTTTTTCATTTTTTTTAAAACAACAAAGAAAAAAAGATGTCGAGAATGGTTTTTATAATATTGAACTAGCTTTAACTAGACATTCATTAATTTTTCAAAAAAGTCCAAAAATTCTCCAACAACAATACCATCAATCAATCCGTGATGCACATGTACAGACATTGACATGGTTTTTTTGCCATTTTCCTACATCATTTTTCCAAACGAAATTTTCGGACAACTATCTGGCCAAGTAAAACTTCTGGCGTGAGAAAACGAAGTAAAATTAACCCAAGGTAATGCTGAAAAGTGAATTAAATTTTCTGAAAATTCACGAGTAAAAAGACCTGAAGTGGTTTGTATTCTTGCTATTTCTTTTTGAACAATCTCGAAGAAAACAGATAAGTCATTATCAAATTCTATTAATGAAAACCCAAATGTTTTATCCTCTCGAAGTATCGTTGCCGAAGCATCAATTTTGTCAAAAATATAAATTTCATCATCAATAATTCTATATCGAAAAGGTTCAATACTATTGACAGCAACCATTGTTTTGTGCAAATAAAAGGCAAAAAAAGAAATGCCTAATTCTTTTGATTTTTGATATGCCTTGGTGCAATCAATTGTTGTAGTGATGCCAAAAAAAGGCTCTTCCATTTGTTTAAAAAACAAAAAATGTTCTTTACGATTCCAAGTATCGAGGTTTAGTTTCTGTTTCATTTTTTAAGATTAAAAAAAATAATCATTAAGAAATTAAGTTTCATTAAGACTTAATGTATCTTAATTTCTTAATGGTCTAAAAAAATCTAAAAATCAATTACCATATCAAAATTCAAATTTCAAAAAAGTATTAAACCTTAATTTATAAATGGTTTATTATAATAAATGAGCGAATTTATTTTAATAAAATTGGTAAAACTTCGGTTATGTTTTCTAATGTTCTAAAGTTGGGATGCTCTACATTATGGCTAATTTTTTCATGTTCCCAAGTGGTATGAAACGGAATATGCACCGCATAGCCTCCAATTCCTAGAACGGGTAAAACATCAGATTTTAGAGAATTTCCAATCATAAAAAACTCACTTGGTTTTATTTCTAAACGTGTTAAAAGCTTTTGATAATTAATTTCTTGTTTGTCTGCCATAACCTCAATATGATGAAAATAATGTCCCAAACCAGAACGGTGTAATTTGCTTTGTTGGTCTTTTAAATCACCTTTTGTAGCAACAATCAATTTATATTTTCCGCTCAAGGCTTCAAGAGTTTCTTCAACACCATCCAATAATTCGATTGGTTTTTGTAGCAATTCTTTTCCGGCAATTATTATTTTTTCGATAATTTCCATCGAAATGGTATTGTCAGAAATTTTCATAGCGGCTTCAATCATCGAAAGAATATAGCCTTTGATACCGTAACCATATAATTCTAAATTAGCAATTTCTGTCCTAAATAATTCTTGTGACAATCCTTGATGTGATAAATAATCACTCATCAATCCACAGAATTTTTCTTCTACTTCTTGAAAATAGGGTTCGTTCACGAATAAGGTATCGTCGGCGTCGAATGCAATTACTTTTAGGTTCATTATTTTATATATTTTAAACAGATCACAAAAACGAATCTGTGTTAATTTGCGTAATCTGTGTTTTGTTTTATGAAATCATAGCACCATTGCCCACACCATCAACATCAGGATTTACAAAAACTAGTTTTCCATCAGGCAGATTAGTCATCAAAATCATTCCCTGACTTTCAACACCACGTAATGCTCTAGGAGCCAAATTTACCAAAACCGTAACACGTTTTCCAACCACTTCTTCAGGCGAAAAATGTTCGGCAATTCCCGAAACTATTGTTCTTACATCAATACCAGTATCCACTTTTAAAACTAAAAGTTTGTTGGCTTTTGGCATTTTTTCAGCTTCAATAATGGTTCCAACTCGTAAATCTAATTTTGAAAAATCTTCAAAAGTTGCCGTTTCTTTTTGTGGTTCAATCACTCTATTTTCTGCTTTATTCGCCACTTTTGTAGCTTCCAGTTTGTCTATTTGTTTTTGTATTTCGGCATCTTCAATTTGGGCAAACAATATTTCGGCTTCACCAATTTGGTGTCCAACCGAAATTAAATCAGAAATACCTGTTGCCGAGTTCCAACTTGATTTTTTAAGATTTAAAATTGCTGCCAATTTGTTTGAGGTAAACGGAATAAAAGGTTCAGACAAAATGGCTAAAGCAGCTGCAATTTGCAACGCCACATACATTTGAGTTTGCACACGTTCTGGATTGGTTTTTACCATTTTCCAAGGTTCTTCGTCGGCAAGATATTTATTTCCTAAACGAGCAACATTCATCAATTCGCCTTGAGCTTCTCTAAATCGATAACGTTCAATAGAGCTAGAAATTACGGCTGGATAAGCACGCAATTCATTCAATGTTTGTTCATCAACAGCAGAAAATTCATTTGGTTGAGGAACAATACCATCATAGTATTTATTGGTTAAAACCACCACACGATTGATGAAATTTCCAAAAATAGCTGCCAATTCATTATTGTTTCTTGCTTGAAAATCTTTCCAAGTAAAGTCGTTGTCTTTAGTTTCTGGCGCGTTTGATGTTAAGGCATATCGTAAAGAATCTTGCTTATCTGGAAAATCTTCTAAATATTCGTGCAACCAAACAGCCCAATTTTTTGAAGTCGATAATTTGTTTCCTTCTAAATTTAAGAATTCATTTGCAGGAACATTTTCTGGTAAAATAAAACTTCCTTCTGCTTTTAGCATCGCAGGAAAAATAATACAATGAAAAACAATATTGTCTTTCCCTATAAAATGAACCAGTTTTGTATCATCTTTTTTCCAATAATCTTCCCAGTTTTTTCCTTCTCTTGCTGCCCATTCTTTGGTAGAAGATATGTAACCAATTGGCGCATCAAACCATACATATAGTTTTTTTCCTTCTGCACCTTCAACCGGAACATCAATTCCCCAATCTAAATCACGAGTTACAGCACGAGGTTTTAATCCATCATCCAACCACGATTTTACTTGTCCTAAAACATTTGCTTTCCAATCTTTGGCGTGACCCACTAAAATCCATTCTTTCAAAAAATCTTGATATCTATCCAATGGTAAAAACCAATGTTTAGTCGATTTTAATATTGGAGTTTCACCAGTAATTGTCGATTTTGGATTGATTAAATCAGTTGCATTAAGCGTTGAGCCACATTTCTCACATTGGTCACCATAAGCTTCTTCGTTGCCACATTTCGGGCAAGTTCCAACTACAAATCGATCAGCCAAAAACTGATCCGCTTTTGCGTCATACAATTGTTCGGTAACCTCTTCAATAAAGTCGCCATTATCATATAATTTTCTAAAAAATTCCGAAGCGGTATCGTGATGTATTTGTGAAGAAGTTCGAGAATAATTGTCAAACGAAATTCCGAAATCCAGAAACGATTTACGAATAATTGCATCATATTTATCAATCACTTCTTGAGGCGTGATGCCTTCTTTTTTGGCTTTCATAGAAATGGCAACACCATGTTCATCGCTTCCGCAAATAAACGCGACATCTTTTCCTTGCAGTCTCAAATAACGGGCATAAATATCAGATGGTACATAAACGCCTGCCAAATGCCCAATATGAATTGGTCCGTTTGTGTATGGCAAAGCTGCGGTAATCGTATATCTTTTAGGATCTTGTAACATTATAATTGAGTATATATTCTGCAAAAATAAGCAATAGAATCTATAGTTTATAAGTTTTTTATTTGAAGCTTTTTCCAGCTTTCCGCTATATCTTTTTATACTAGTCAGATTTTAAAAAAACCTGACTAGTATAAAAAGGATGCCGCTTCAATCTGGGCTAAAACATCCGTTTTCAATTCAACTTAATTTATATATTTGTAGTTCAGTTTTTTAATTCAAAAATGAAGAAATCTTTATTCTTAATTCTATTTTCACTATTCTCAATTAACATTCATTCACAAAAAAAGATGATTGCACCACCATATCTAAAAAAAGGCGATACTGTCGCAATTGTTTCTACTGCTAGAAAAAATATTGATGACAATTTGAAACCATCGATAGATTTGTTGCATTCTTGGGGTTTAGAAGTAGTTATAGGAACCACAATTGGCCTAGATCGTGACCAACTTGCGGGAACAGATGAGGAAAGAGCCGAAGATTTTCAAAAACAATTAGACAACCCCAATATCAAAGCCATATGGTGTGTTCGTGGTGGTTACGGAACAGTGAGAATGATAGATTTGTTAGATTTTACAAAATTCAAACAAAGCCCAAAATGGATTGTTGGTTTTAGTGATGTAACTGTTTTGCATAGTCATTTGAATAATTTAGGCTATCAAACTATACATGGTACAATGCCAATAAGTATTGAAAGAGCTTCATTTGAAGCCAAAGAAACACTTCGCAAAGCCCTATTTGGCGATAGATTATCGTATAGTATTTCTTGTGATAATATGAACAAAATGGGTATTGGTAAAGGGGAATTAATAGGAGGAAATCTTTCTATTTTATATAGTTTGTTGGGTTCAGCTTCAGCAATTGATTGTACAGATAAAATTCTCTTTCTAGAAGATCTTGATGAATATTTGTATCACATTGATAGAATGATGATCAATCTTAAACGAAATGGTTGCCTCGAAAGTTTAAAAGGAATTGTTGTTGGCGCAATGACAAAAATGAAAGACAACGATATTCCTTGGGGGAAAAATGCATTGGAAATTATTCAAGATGTAGCTAAAAAATACAATATTCCAATTGTATATAATTTTCCTGCGGGACATATTCAAGACAATCGCGCTTTGATATTTGGAAAACAAGTAACATTAGAAGTAAACGATTTAGAAACAAAGCTTACTTTTGAAAAGAATAAATAATGGCAGAACATAACGATTTAGGCAAACTCGGAGAAGAACTTGCTGTAGATTTTCTGCAAAAAAGCGGTTATGATATTCTTGAAACCAATTGGGTTTTTCAAAAAGCGGAGATAGACATTATTGCTCAAAAAGGATCAATCCTTGCGGTTGTTGAAGTAAAAACACGTTCGTCTACTGATTTTGGATTGCCTCAAGATTTTGTAAAACCCAAAAAAATCCAACTTTTGGTAAAAGCCGTAAATGAATATGTGATTTCATATGATTTAGATGTCGAAGTACGGTTTGATATTATAGCCATTCACAAAGAGTCTAAAGAATTCATTATCGAGCATTTAGAAAATGCATTTTACCATTTTTAATTAGAAATAGTTTAACATTTGTTTCTTTTTAGAATTGAAATATTAACTACATTTGAAAAAAATTAGCTTACAACATTATGCGTAAAATTATCCTTATCCTTTCCCTATTTTCTTTTCTTGGAATAAATGCTCAAAGAGAAGTTTCCAAAAAAATCACAGAACTTGTTGATCAAAATGTAAATTTTAAACCATATTCTGTCTTAAATGTTTCTTCGGATATCAATACAACCGAATCTCAAAAAACAGTAAGTATTGCAACATATTCTAAAATTGATTTGCAATCGATTTCTACTCTATTAAGAGACAAAGAAGAATTTATTGAACTTGCTATTCCTTATCAAAACGAAATTATAGAAGTACAACTTTACAAAGTCAATTTATTTGCCGAAGGGTTTCATGTTGATACAGACAAATCAACATCAATTCCATACGAAAAAGGAGCACATTATCGAGGTATTGTAAAAGGAGATTATAACTCAATTGTATCATTTAATTTTTTCAATAATGAATTGAATGGGATAATTTCTAACGAGCGATTGAGCAATTTGGTTGTAGCAAAATTGGATAAAAAAGACAATATTTATGACTATATTGTATATGCGGATAAAGATTTGAAAATCGTGAACGATTACAAATGTAATGTAAAAGAGACTCCATATATCGCAAATGAAACAAGCAAAAATAGTACCGCTACTCCAAATAGTACAAAATGCGTAACGATGTATTTTGAAGTAGATAATGATTTGTATAGTTCTAATAATAACAATACAACTACAACTACCAACTGGATGAATTCGGTTTTTAACAATATGCAAACGATTTACACCAACGATGGGATTACAATTTCTTTAAAATCTATGTTTATCTGGACAACACAAGATCCTTACGATGGTATTGGTAGCTCTTCTTCAGATTATTTGTTTAAATTTAATGAAGTAAGACCTGTTTTTGATGGCGATGTTGGTCAGCTAGTTGGTATTGATCAAGGCGGTTTAGGTGGTGTTGCAATTGGCACAAACGGAATTTGTACACAAGATAATTTTAGTTATTCAGATGTTGATTTTAGTTTTAACACGGTGCCAACTTTTTCTTGGACAATTCAAGTAATGTCTCATGAATTTGGTCATTTATTAGGTTCACCTCACACACACGGTTGTTATTGGAATGGAAATAACACAGCAATTGATGGTTGTGGGCAACAAGCTGGTTATAGTGAAGGCAATTGTCAAGACGGACCAATTCCTTCAAATTCTGTAAAAGGAACTATTATGAGTTATTGTCATTTGGTAAACAATGTAGGAATCAATTTGGCAAACGGATTTGGGCCTCAACCCAAAGCACGAATATTAGCCTCTGTCAATGGAGGAACTTGTTTGAGTACAGATTGTATTAATACTTGCATCAATAGAGTTTCAAGTATTAATATTGTTGCAACAACAAATACAACTGCAACTTTGAGTTGGGTTGATGCAAGTACTTCAAATTGGCAAGTTTCGGTTTCTCCAATAACTAGTTCAACAATAAATTGGGTTTCTGTATCAACAAATAGTTACAATGCTACTGGTTTATTACCCAATACTTTTTATAGAGTTAGAGTAAGACCTAATTGTATTTCTGGATTAACATCAGCAAGTCGTCAAAGTGTTTTTTTAACAACAGCTACGTATTGTAACGGAATTGTTCTTACTGATACAGGTGGAACTTCTGGCGATTATACTGATTCTGAAAATTATGTAAGAACTATAATACCAAATGTGGCAAACAGAAAAATCAATCTTTCTTTTTCTAGTTTTGATTTAGAAACCGATTATGATTATCTATACGTATATGACGGAAACTCAACAAGTGCTAACGATTTAAGTGGTGGAGGTTTTACAGGAAGCACAATTCCTGGACCATTTACATCAACTGCTGCTGATGGATCATTAACACTAAAGTTTTACTCTGATGGTGGTGTTGTTGCGCCAGGTTTTGTGGCCAATGTATCTTGTCAATCTACTTTAGCATCAACAACTTTCGAACCTAATATTGATTTTACCTATTCTCCAAATCCAACAAACGGATTGGTAACTATAAATTCGAAAACAATAATAAACGAAATTTCAGTTTACAATCTAGAAGGTCAATTGCTGTATCAAAATAAGAATCAAACCAATACTTCAAAAGTTGATTTGAATTCTTTTGCAACTGGAACCTATTTCTTTAAATTGAAATTTAATGATAAAGAAGCCAATTTTAAGATTTTGAAATTCTAATAATATCAGTTTAATAAAATTAAAAAAACCCGGTTATTTATTAATGTAATCGGGTTTTTTGTTTTATTAATTTTGCAAAGAATACATATTTGTTCAAATTTTTATTTTAATAACGTTTTATCAAATTTAATTATTCTCAACTAATATAAAAAAATCTGTTAAACTAATTTCAAAATAAGTACAAATTTTTGCTAGAGTAGAAATTGAAATGTTTTGTTTGCCTTGTTCTATTCTAGCCAAATGAATACCCGTATCAAAATAAAAAACTTCTAAAGTAATGTTTTTTGATTTTCTAATTTTTTTAATATTTAGAACAATTTTATCTAAAAGCTCCTTGTTGTTGATTTGTTTTGGCATTAAGCCAAATTCTATATACTAAGTGAAAAAAATAATTACATATTTGTCATTAATTAAATTTTTTTGTTAAATTTGTTAATATATGCTAAACTGAAAACCAATAACAATGAAAAATCAATTGAAAAAACACGTTACATTTTTTGTTTTATTATTAACTTTAATTTTATGTAGTTGTGAGAAAGATTTGTATGAAGTACCCATACAACAACAAAATAAAAAAGTTAATTATGTCACTATTCAAGATGTCCCTTTTTTAATACCAACTATAAAAAATTTTAATAAAGATTATGATTTTTTAAGTATATCTTATTATCGATTAACCGGAAAAGATTCATTGAATTTAAATCTTGATTTAGAACACATTTTAGAATATGTTTATGCAAATGGATTAAAAACATATAGCATAAATATAAAAAATGAATTTAATTCAAATGATGATGTATACTATGAGAACCTCAATATTTATAAAATAGATGATGTATATAAATCATTTATTTTAAAATATAATCCAGATGATGATTTAAAAGAATTCAACATTACAGATTTCACAGGCACTATTAAGCTATTAGATTTAAATTATAATGAAATAATTTATTTAAATTATTTGGATGGAAATAAAGTGCAATATAAATACTTTTCATTTGGATGTATTGAAATTGCATTTAATTGTGATACTGGTGCAACCTCATGGTGGGATGGATGTGGCGGAGGCGGTGGCGGCTTAGGAGGAAGTAGTTCGGGAAGTGGAGGGATTGGTGGTGGTAACTCAGGTACTGGCTCTGGAAGTTTTGGAGGTTCTGATGGCGGCGGAAGTACAGGGACATCTGTTACTTCAAATACATCCAATACGACCACAACTCCCATATTAATTGTTCCTAATGTTCCAACAATTCCAGAACAATTTATAATAAATCTTAATGATGATATAGAAATCGAATTTGATAAATTGGCCCTAGATACTAAAAATTTAATTTATAATTATATATCACAAAATTTAACTAATCCAGAAGAATTAGGAGATGTTCAAATAGCTTTAACTAATATAAGCTTATCATGGTTATCAAGTAATAAAGCAGAAGTTCAAATTAGTATTGTGAATTATTTAATAGAGAACCTTTTTTCGCCTGAAAGTATACGAGTAGTAAAAAATTGGATACTATTACAAAAACAAATTCAAAGTGATAAAACAATTTTATTAGATATACCATGTGCAGAAATTGGTAAATGGCAATCGCTTACCCAATTCATACCCCCACTATCTGTAAGATCAAAAATTCAAGTTCTTGATAATCAAAATATTTTTACTGATTATCATATTCAGTATTTGTCACATGCGAGTGGAGGTGTCATAAATTTAGATTATTTTCCAGTTACTATCTCTACATTGCCAAATAATCCTAACACTGGACAACAATTTACTCCAGAACAATTTTTAAATTACATTCGTTTAAATATCAATAGTTTTGTAAATACAAGTTTATGTAGTTTCAGCCCAACATCTTTAAATACTGGTTATAATGAAACTCAAATTTGGAATTCTTCAAATCCGATAAACGCAATAATTCACCTTGATATTCCTTTTCCTGCGGGTGATGGATCCGTCATATGTTCTGAAACGAATTCAAATCATTGGATTTTCACAACAATTGAAGTGCCGTATGGTCCAATTCAAGGCCAAGACGGTGTACATCCAGTAAGTGGTAATAGAGAATTTGGGTTAATTCAAAATTTAAATGGTACTTTTACGTTTTATACTAGAGGTGTTGATAGAATGACAGATATTTTTGATCAAACAATGGTTAATGGTTTGAATATTAGTCCTTTTGTAAACCCAGATCTCCTTTGGAATAGTTTAAAAACAAATATTCATACTTTTGTTCAAAATAATAATGGAAATGCCCAACCGTTAACAAATAGTCCAAACGTAATTTACAGACCAGATTGGGTAAAAGTAAAAGATGTTTTAAAAGGATTAAGGCCAATTAGTGATTTAGGGTGTAATTAATTATATTATGGAAAAACAGTTGTCAATTTTAAAGAAAATATTTGTTATTTCAGGATTGTTAACTGTTTCTTTCCTACTTTCCTATAATTATCGCATATTTCAATTCTATCAAAATGAGTTAACAACTCTGGTTTTTATTTTTCCAATGTTAGTTTTTCCAGTTTCAATGTATTTATATTTTATTTTTAAAGACATAAATAAAAACAATTTCATTTACTTAAAAAAATTAAACTATTTTGGATTTTTAGTTTTTATTCTTGTATCAATATATTGGTTTTTGGTTTATAAAAATCCTTACGATGCCATTGCCTATTTCTTCGTGTATTTTATTGTTTTTTCTTTTGTAAATTTAATAATAATGTCGATTATATTTTTATTAAAAAAAACTGGCGATAAATATTTTTATAAAGAATGGTTGTTAATTATAGTGCCAATACTAATTTATGAAGTTTATAAAGTATTTTAAAGATCATGTTTAGTCCTAAGTAATCAATACGGATTATTTAGGACAAGAAACTAATAGTTCCATCAGTTCTAAAGCACGACGAATTGATTTTACATTTTCGAAAGAGATCAATAATCGTAAACCATTTGGAGTTTGTTTTTCTTTCATTTTGCACAAACTAGATTGCTTTTGTACAAATTGTAGAACACTGTGAAATTGTGTAGATGTATAATAATCGCTTTGTTGGTCTGATACAAAATAAGCAATCATTTTACCTTGTTTCATCACTAGTTTTTCAATTCCCATTTTGGTAGCAATCCATTTTATTTTAATACTGTTGAGTAATGAAATGGCTGGTTTTGGCAATGCTCCAAAACGGTCAATAAGTTTATTTTGATAAGATTGAAGCTCTTCTTCGGTTTTTATTAAACTCAATTCGTTGTATAAATTCAATCGTTCAGATATATTGTTGATATAATCATCGGGAAACAACAATTCAAAATCGGTATCTATTTGAAGGTCTTTTACATATTCTTTTGGTTCAGAAGATTCATTTTCATATAAATCTTTGAATTCATTTTCTTTCAATTCTTCGATGGCTTCATTCATGATTTTTTGATAAGTATCAAAACCAATCTCATTAATAAAACCACTTTGTTCACCACCAAGCAAATCTCCAGCACCACGAATTTCGAGATCTTTCATAGCAATGTTAAAACCACTACCCAATTCGCTAAATTGTTCTAATGCCTGAATACGTTTTCTAGCATCATCTGTCATTGCAGAATAGGGTGGACAAATAAAATAACAAAATGCTTTCTTATTGCTTCTTCCCACACGACCACGCATTTGATGCAAATCTGAAAGCCCAAAATTATTAGCATTATTGATAAAAATAGTATTGGCATTGGGCACATCCAATCCGCTTTCAATTATAGTTGTGGCTACCAAAACATCAAATTCTCCATTCATAAAAGCCAACATCAACTCTTCTAATTTGCTGCCTTCCATTTGCCCATGTCCAATTCCAACTCTGGCATCTGGTACCAATCGTTGAATCATTCCAGCAACTTCTTTGATGTTTTCTATTCGGTTATTAATAAAAAATACTTGACCGTTGCGTTGTATTTCATACGAAATTGCATCACGAATCAGTTCTTCACTAAAACCAACAACATTTGTTTCAATTGGATAACGATTTGGTGGTGGAGTTGTAATTACAGATAAATCACGTGCTGCCATCAACGAAAACTGCAACGTTCTCGGAATAGGAGTTGCGGTTAAAGTAAGTGTATCCACATTTGCAGCAATGGTTTTGAGTTTGTCTTTTACATTGACACCAAATTTTTGTTCCTCATCAACAATTAGTAATCCCAAATCTTTAAAAACTACATTTTTATTGACCAATTGATGAGTACCAATAACAATATCGAGTTTTCCATCGGCCAATTGTTGTAATGTTTCTGTTTTTTGTTTTGCTGTTCTAAAACGATTCAAATAACCAATAGAAACAGGCATTTCTTTTAATCGTTCTGTAAAAGTTCTATAATGTTGGTAGGCCAAAATGGTTGTCGGAACAAGAATAGCAACTTGTTTGCCATTATCAACCGCTTTGAATGCGGCACGAATAGCAACTTCGGTTTTTCCAAATCCTACATCTCCACAAACCAATCGATCCATTGGTCGATCACTTTCCATATCCGCTTTTACTTCTTGAGTAGATTTGGTTTGATCGGGTGTATCTTCATAAATAAAAGAGCTTTCTAGTTCTGCTTGCAAATAGCTATCTGGAGCATATTGAAACCCTTTTTCTAACCTTCTTTTTGCATATAATTGAATCAAATTAAATGCAATATGTTTGACACGAGCTTTGGTTTTTTGCTTTAAAGCTTTCCAAGCACCAGAACCTAGTTTGTATATTTTTGGTGGAGCACCATCTTTGCCATTGTATTTTGAAATTTTATAAAGCGAATGAATGCTTACATAAACAATATCATTGTCAGCATAAACTAGTTTTATAGCTTCTTGTGTTTTGCCTTCAACTTGAATTTTCTGTAAACCTCCAAACTTTCCAATTCCGTGATCGATATGGGTTACATAATCGCCAACAGATAGAGTGGTAAGTTCCTTTAGTGTTATGGTTTGTTTTTTTGAATAGCCATTTTTGATGCTAAACTTATGATAACGTTCAAAAATTTGGTGGTCTGTATAACAAGCAATTTGATTTTCTTCATCAACAAAACCTTGGTATAAAGGAAAAACAATGGTGTGGTATTGTTTTCGAATACTTTCGTGATTGACCTCGTCTAAAGTTTCAAAAATGTCGTGAAACCTTTTGGCTTGGGCGTCATTAGAGCAAAACAAATAATTCTTATACCCATTAAAATGATTTTCACTCAAATTGTTGAGCAACAAATCAAATTGTTTATTAAAAGAAGGTTGAGGTTGAATATGAAAATCAAATGCCTTCGTGATTTTGAAAGTGGGTTTACTTCGTCCGTTCGCTTCCGCTCGGGTTGAACTCAATTCGACCACAGAAAAATCTAAAGCTTTTTTGAGAAATTCTTTTTGGTTTAAAAACAAATTCTCTGGCGAAACGTGTTTTACAGTTGCATTAAGAGTATTGAATATCTCTTCAGATTTCACAAAAAGTTTCTCTAATTTAGAAAGTAATAACTCTGTATTTTGAATAAAAAGAACCGATTGGTTATTGATGTATTCTAAGAAACTTTCTCTGTTTTCTTGAAAAAATTTATTTTCTACATTGGGAATTATTGCAATTTTTTTCTGTTTTTCGATAGAAAGTTGTGTTTCTACATCAAAACTACGAATACTATCTACTTCGTTTCCAAAAAACTCTATTCTATACGGATTGTCATTAGAAAACGAAAAAACATCTATGATGCCGCCACGAACAGAAAATTCTCCAGGTTCTGTAATAAAATCTACCCGTTTAAATTCATATTCAAACAAAACCTCATTAATAAATTCAATCGAAATTTGATCACCAACAGCAACTTTCAAAGTGTTTTTGTCGAGTTCTTTTTTGGTTACCACTTTCTCAAAAAGTGCTTCGGGATAAGTAACTATTATGGCAGGTTTTTTTCTGGAATTTATTCTATTCAAAACTTCAGCACGAAGGAGAACATTAGCGTTGTCAGTATCTTCTATTTGGTATGGTCGACGATAAGAACCAGGATAAAACAAGACATCCTCTTGCCCAATCATTTGTTCTAAATCATTCAAATAGTAAGCAGCTTCTTCTTTATCATTTAAAATAACCAAAAAAGGCTTTTCATTTTTCTTAAAAAGAGATTGAATGATAAACGAAATCGACGATCCAATCAATCCATTAAGATGAATTTTTTGTTCGTTTTGTAAACAATCATTGATTTGCTTAACCTTTGAAGAATTTTCGTAGGTGTTAAAAAGATTTGATTTGCTCAATTTATCGTATTGATTTCATTTTTTTAAAAGATCTTCCAGGAATAGGTGAAATGGGCTCAATTACTGGAGTCGAACTCGGAATCGCTCTTGCAGTATCTAACATTCGAATCATATCAGACTCACCTTCTTCCTTAGGAATTTCACTTTTGCGAATAATTTCATCCATTTGAGCATAAAGTGCGCTTAGCTCTTCATTGGCATCATTTATCAAACTAATTATTTTTTGATCTGGAATTTCCTGTAGGTTAATAAACAAATTTATCGAATTGATTTTGGTTGTCAGCACCGCAATTCTGCTTCTTATTTCAGGTTTGTTGAAAGTCACAGGAATATTATTATTTAAATCTAAGACTTTTTTTGAAAGTGTTTTTGCCTTTTTTTGAAATGCTCCAATAGTGCTTTTCGGTTTCTGATTCAACTCGGAATTAAACAATCGTAATTCGGCCCAATTGCTAGTGATAGCTTGAGATTTAGGATTTAAATTTGGGGTTTTAAAATTCCAACCTTTATTGATATTGGCAAAAATTTGTTCTTTCTTTTTTGCATCTTTTTGCTGTTCTACAATTTGTTTCTCATCATTTTTTTGACAAGAAATAATCATTAAAAATAATACGAAAATGCAAAACCTGTTGAGTTTCATTGTTCTTGAATTGATTGACAAAGTTACAAAGGTAAAATGAAAGTAAAAAGGAGTTTGTGTTTTAACACGAATTTAAAGAAATGATTCTTTTTTTAAAATAAAATTGATTCCAAAATTATTAAATCCATTTTACGAAAACGTTATCTTTACACTCGAAAACGACTACAACAATGAATTCAAAAATATTGATTATTGGTGCTTGTGGGCAAATTGGTACCGAATTGACCCACAAACTAAGAGCTATTTACGGCACAGAAAACGTTATTGCCTCTGATATTAGAAAATTGAATACAGATGTTGTTAATTCTGGACCTTTTGAAGTAGTAAATGCTCTTGATTTTAATCAAATAGAACATTTGGTCGAGATTCATCAGATAACCGATGTGTATTTAATGGCGGCATTACTTTCTGCTACAGCAGAGAAAAATCCAGCTTTTGCTTGGGATTTAAATATGAATTCATTGTTTCACGTGTTGAATTTAGCGAAAGCCAAAAAAATCAAAAAAATATTCTGGCCTTCTAGTATTGCTGTTTTTGGACCAACAACTCCAAAAGAAAATACTCCTCAATATACTATTATGGAACCCTCTACAGTATATGGTATTAGTAAACAATCAGGAGAACGATGGTGTGAGTATTATCATCATATCTTTGGTGTAGATGTGCGTAGTATTCGTTATCCTGGATTAATTTCTTGGAGCACACTTCCTGGTGGAGGCACAACTGATTATGCGGTTGATATCTACCACAAAGCTTTAAGTAACGGCACATTTGAATGTTTTCTTTCGTCAGAAACCAAAATGCCAATGATGTATATGGATGATGCAATAAATGCAACCATAAATATTATGAAAGCAGATGTCGATCAAATAAAAATTCGTTCATCTTATAATCTAGCAGCAATGAGTTTTACACCAACCGAAATTGCGGCTGAAATCAAAAAACACATACCAGAATTTACAATTACATACAAACCAGACTTTCGTCAGAA
This sequence comes from Flavobacterium sp., assembly GCA_043731625.1. Taxonomy (GTDB): domain Bacteria; phylum Bacteroidota; class Bacteroidia; order Flavobacteriales; family Flavobacteriaceae; genus Flavobacterium. Next base: position 20,927 of record JAYTIV010000129.1, read on the forward strand.
AATTGCCGATAGTTGGCCGGCAAGTATCGATGATAAAGAAGCAAGAAAAGATTGGGGTTGGAAACACCAATTCGAATTGGCTAATATGACGGTTGAAATGTTAGAAAATTTAAGAAATCACCCAGATATTATTTAAATTTTAATTTCTCGATAAGTGGATTTTCGATTTTTTCTTTAATTTTTATTACGGCATCTGTATTGTCATTTGGTATGGTCATTGACAAAACATAATGTTGTATTTTCCATTCTTTACCAACTTTAATAAGTATACCAGAACCTCTACAGATTTTCATTTGTGTGTCAAGCAATTCATCAAACCAAGCCGTTTTTTGATCTTTTGCAAAGTAAATATTTCGTTCTAAGGCTTTAAAATTCCAAGCTTTACCTTTATCAAAATAAGGTTTTGCAAATTCCTTGAAAGCTTGAAGCTGCCAGTTTTCTGTTGCATCTGTCCCTATAAAAACAGCGTCAGGAGTCATATATGAAAAATAATTATCAAATTTTGCCTCAGCAGCAGCTAGATGCCAAGCATCAAGAGTTTTAGTAATATTGGTTTTTTGAATATTTGAATTCGTTTTTTGAGCAACTCCATCAATTGTAAGAAAAAGAAAGATTGCTAAAGATAAAATTGTGTTTTTCATAGTTTAATTATTTTTCTACCAAGGAATAGAAGCTGTTCTACTAGAAAAAAAGTTTCCATTTCCGTTACTACAACCTTGATTGTTTCCTGATTTTAAACGATAATTAGGTTGGTTTCCCCAATATGCGGGTTTGTCCTCTAAAAGCATATCTTCGCCAGTATCATTTGCTATAAATCCCGATATTCTGTTTTGCCAAGCTTGAATTCTAGGAACGCTTTTGTTTTGTGCAAAAAAGCTATTGTTTGAGTTTGTGAGTTGAGAAATATAGTTTTTATAGAGTGTTTTGTATGCTGGAATTGCAAGAATTTTAGTAATTAATGGTCTTTGTGTCATATTGCCCCAAGTAAGCGGATTTTGAGTTCCAGAATTAGAAACAATTGCAGATGTTCCCAATGTATTATCATAATCATAAGGAATAAAATAAGCTTTTCCATTACCAGCAAAATAGAAATAAAAATTATTTCCATTTACCCAATAATCATCCCACATGCCCAGTACGACATTGGTTGCGTAGGTTTTTAAAAATAGATTAACATCCATTTTTTGTGAAATCCAATTCTGAAATTCTGTTCCAGTTTTAGTATTTAAATCAGAAATGAATTGTAAAAGTTCCGTTTTTCCAGCAGTTAATTCAGGTTTTCTAGTTTTTAAATCATAGGCATAATAAACCGAAAGTAAAGGATCTATATTTACATTTTCAACACCAATACTTGCAGTAGATACAAAATTGGCATTATTACTTCCGCTCCAACCACCTTTCCAAAGAAAACCAATTGTTGAACCCCAATAATTTTGATTTCTGGCAATATAATCTTCGTCAATATTTTCAATCATAGCATATACACCAAAATAAGCAGGAATTGCATCACCATCCACTTTTATAGTAACCTTACAATAAGAAGCTCTTGGTGTTGTCCAACATCCAAAACGGCGAAATAAATCATAGGAATAAATTTCTCTACAATAAGAGGCATCATCTTTAAACCATTTTAAATTTAATTTATTAAGTCCTGCAAATCGTTGTGCATCTCTATATTTTGAGAAATCTAATGCAAAATGACTATGATGCCAATCAGGATTAGTAGGATTATGAAGCTGCCCGATTTCGCCTTCAGGTCTTCTTCTGCTTGTGTTTCCTTTTAATCGTAATCCTATACTATCAAGATTTGTAACTGCTCCATTATTTGAATAAACAAATCTAGAAACTACTTTTTTATCATTTGCTGGGTTGAGATCATAATTTTGCAAGAGTTTATTCCAATCTGCAAGAGTAAATTCTAAAGTTATTGAAGGAACATCATTTAGATTAAATAATTCTGTTTCAGCATTAGGTGGATTTGACGGTTTGCTAGAAGAATTATTATTTGCAATTTCATTATCCGAATTACTGCAATATAATAATAGGAGAATAGGTAATAGCAAGAATAATTTTTTCATGGAATAATTTTTTCAAAGATATTACTTTTATTAATAAAGAGAATGGTAACTAAAACATAATAGAAAGTCAATTACAACTCAAGTAAAATACGAATATCAAAATAATAAATATTGATAGATGAGAATTATTTAACTTTAACACTTGTTTATCTCGAAATTGTTTTTATTTTTATTAAAATATTTTTAATATAATTTTTCAATAAATGAAATATCAAGCAATACAAAATTATATAAACGGAGCATTTGTTTCAGCATCAACCGCTAAAACAATGGATGTGATATCGCCTTTAGACGGGAACTTATTATCAACCGTTCCTATGTCGAATTATGCCGATTTAGACAATGCTGTAAAAGCAGCGCAAGCCGCGTTTCCTGCTTGGAGTAAAACTCCTATTAAAGAACGCGTTCAAGTATTTTTTAGGTATAAAACACTATTGGAAAAACATTTGAAAGAATTGGCCGAATTATGTTCGGAAGAAAATGGTAAAACCTATGGAGAATCGGTTGCAGAAATTGAAAAATGTATCGAATTGACAGAGTTTGCTACTTCATTACCTCAATTGATAACTGGTGAATTACTAGAAGTTAGTAAAGGTGTTGAATGTCGCACAGAACACATTCCACTAGGAGTTGTTGCTTCAATTGTTCCTTTTAATTTTCCATCAATGGTTCCCAATTGGACTATTCCCAATGCTATTGCTTTAGGAAATTGTATGATTATCAAACCATCTGAAAAAGTGCCTTTGAGTTGTGGCAAATTAGCCGAATTATTAAAAGAAGCAGGTTTGCCTGATGGTGTTTTTAATGTTGTTCACGGCGATGTTGAAATTGTAAATGCCATTTGCGATCATCCTAATATTGAAGCAGTATCGTTTGTAGGTTCAACCAAAGTGGCAAAAATTGTTTACCAACGTGCCACTCAAAATTTAAAAAGATGTTTATCACTTGGTGGTGCCAAAAATCATTTGATGGTTTTGCCTGATGCAATTCCAGATATGACTGCTCAAAACGTAGCCGCATCGATGTCGGGTTGTGCTGGTCAGCGTTGTATGGCAGCTTCTGCTATGATTGGAGTTGGTAATGTAGATGCAATTGTTGCCAAAATTTGCGACGAAGCACGAAAAATAATTCCAGGTGTAAATCTTGGAGCTGTTATCAATAAAGAATCTCAAGATAGAATAGAAAGATATATCACTCAAGCCGAAAAAGATGGTGCCAAAATATTAGTTGATGGTAGAAACACCAAAGTTCCAGGAAAAGAAAAAGGCACTTATGTTGGACCAACCGTAATTGATTTTGTTACATCAGAGATGAGTGTTGCAAAAGAAGAAATATTTGGACCCGTAATTTCTATTATTCGTACCAAAACTGTCGATGAAGCACTTGCAATAGAAAATGCCAATCCATATGGAAATGCTGCTAGCGTATTTACTCAAAATGGAGGAATGGCTCGTTATATTATCGACAAAGCCAATGCTGGAATGATAGGAGTAAATGTTGGTGTTCCAGTACCAAGAGAACCATTTAGTTTTGGAGGTTGGAACGAAAGTAAATTTGGCGTTGGCGATATTACCGGAAAAAGTTCCATTGAATTTTGGACCAAATTGAAAAAAAGCACCATTAAATGGAATGCAGAAGCAGGTGTAAACTGGATGAGTTAAAAAAATTAGTATTATATTTTTCAGGA
>JAYTIV010000130.1:0-56134 GCA_043731625.1 Flavobacterium sp.
CGAGAATTATTAAAAGAAGAAACTACCATAAACGCTATAAAAGAAGTTATTTATTTGCTTGATTTAGGTCAATTGCGTGTTGCAGAACCTATCTCAAACCAATGGCAAGTAAACGAATGGGTAAAAAAAGCAGTGGTGATGTACTTCCCTATTCAAAAAATGGAAACTCACGAAGTGGGAATTTTTGAATATCACGACAAAATGCTTTTAAAAACAGGTTATGCCGAAAAAGGTATTCGTGTTGTTCCTCCAGCAGTAGCTAGATATGGTTCTTATATTTCTAAAGGTGTTATTTTGATGCCAAGTTATGTAAATATTGGTGCATATGTTGACGAAGGTACTATGGTTGATACTTGGGCAACTGTAGGTAGTTGTGCTCAAATCGGTAAAAATGTTCATCTTTCTGGCGGTGTAGGTATTGGTGGTGTTCTAGAACCTTTGCAAGCTGCGCCAGTTATCATTGAAGATGGTGCATTTATTGGCTCGCGTTGTATCGTGGTAGAAGGTGTTCGTGTAGAAACTGAAGCTGTTCTTGGTGCCAATGTTTGTCTAACTGCATCTACAAAAATAATTGATGTTACCGGAAGCAAACCTGTTGAATATAAAGGATTTGTACCTGCTCGTTCGGTTGTTATTCCTGGAAGTTATACCAAAAAGTTTGAAGCTGGAGAATTTCAAGTGCCTTGTGCTTTAATTATTGGAAAACGCAAAGCTTCAACCGACTTAAAAACTTCTCTAAACGATGCTTTGAGAGAATATGATGTAGCGGTTTAATTTCTTAATTATTCTAAATGAAAATATTGGTAATTCAACAAAAAATGATTGGTGATGTGCTTGTTAGTAGTGTCATCTGCAATAATTTAAAGTTGATGTATCCAGATGCTCGAATAGAGTATCTCATTTATCCGTTTACAAAACCAGTTGTAGAGAACAATCCCAATATTGATGGGGTTATTCTTTTTGAAGATAAATATCGTAAGAGCAAAATAGCATTATTTCAATTTTTACTTTCTATTAGAAAAAGAAAATATGATCTTGTTATTGATGCTTATGGCAAGTTAGAAAGTAATTTGTTTGTTCTTTTTTCTGGTGCTAAAACAAAAATAGGTTTTCACAAAAAACATACTGCTTTTTTGTATACCAAAACCATTGCTGAAATCACAAAAGCTTCCTCTAACGCTGGAATTGCAATAGACAACAGACTTAATTTAATTGAAACACTTTCTCCAAAAATACCCTTAGAGAGCAAACCCAAAATTTTTCTAACGCCTGAAGAAATAGAAAATGGGAAACAAATCCTACAACAAAACAACATTGATTTTTCAAAGAAAATCTATATGATTGGTGTATTAGGAAGTGGTGCTACCAAAACCTACCCTTCTGAATATATGGCTTCACTATTGGATTTTATTGTAGCAAAGACAAATGCAACTTTACTTTTCAATTATATTCCGTCACAAAAAAAAGAGGCAAAAGCAATTTATGATTTGTGTAAAAAGGAAACTCAAAAAAACATTGTTATTGAACTGATTCCGGGAAGTATTAGAGAATTTCTATCGATTACAACCCATTGTAATGCCTTGATTGGAAATGAAGGTGGCGCAGTAAATATGGCAAAAGCAATTGGCAAACCCACTTTTACTATTTTCTCAACTTGGATCATTAAAGAAGCGTGGAACTCTTTTGAAGATGAAAAAAGCACCGTTTCAGTTCATTTAAAAGATTTTAAACCTAATTTATATGGCAACAAAACGGCTAAAGAAATGAAAAATCAAGCAATGGAATTATACCATCAATTTTTACCTGATTTGATTGTTTCTAAACTCGAAAAATTTATTGAACTTAATTAGAATCGATTCCAGAAGTAGTTTTTATGACTTTATTGGCTTTGGTAAAAGCACGTATGTCATTATTTTTTTTCCAAACTTCCTCAGATACATAACCTCTTGCGTGATCAAGATGCACACAAATTGCACTGTATCTAATTTGTTTTGATTTGAGTCCTAAATTGAATAAGCGTTCTCCTAATTCTCTGTCTTCTCCACCATATTGCATCTCTTCATTGAAACCATTTACAGCTAGTAAATCCGATTTCCAACCAGATGCATTATGACCATTCCAAGTTGGTTTTGTAAAAGTTATAGCATTTAGAATCAAAACTAGTAATTTTGATTTACTTAATTTTAAAGATTTAATAGACGATTCAAAACCATTGTTTTTCAACCATTTAAGATTAAAACAATTTTGATTAATAATATCTTCTTTTGTAATCAATTTTGAAATTGTCATCGGAAGTTTAAAATAACCTCCAGACAAAAAATATCCTTTTTCTCTATATTTCAAATGTGTTTCAACAAAATCATTTCTAGGAATACAATCACCATCAGTAAAAATTAAATAATCAGCATTTGAAGCCAAAATAGCTTTATTTAAAATCTTTGTTTTCTGAAAACCGTGATCTTCATGCCAAACATGAATAATGGGAATTGAAATATTTTTTTTTAATTCTTCTATTTTATTTTTTGTTTCAATAGTCGAACCATCATCTGCGATAATAATCTCAAAATCAGTAGTTTTCTGTACGCTAAAACCCCATAAAACTTTTTCAAGCCATTCTACAGAATTGTACGTACTCATTATTACTGATGCTTTCATAAATATTTGAAAATATTTGTCGCACAAAAGTAGTTAATAATTTATATTTGTGAAATAATAAAGCAAATGCATCCCGATCAATCCAAAAATATATCTGTTTTAATAATTACTTTGAATGAGGAAACTCATATGCAAGAGTTATTGTCTGATTTGGTATTTGCCGACGAAGTTATTATTGTAGATTCTTTTAGTAATGACAGAACCAAAGCCATCTCTGAATCGTTTTCAAATGTAAAATTCATCGAACACAAATTCGAAAATTATACACTACAACGCAATTTTGCCATAGATCAAGCCCGAAATAATTGGATTTTATTTCTAGATGCAGATGAACGTTTGACACCTGAACTCAAACAAGAAATTATAGAAACTGTAAATCAAAATACTACTGTTAGCGCTTATTTATTCTACAGAAAATTTATGTTCAACAATGAAGTATTGCATTTTAGTGGTTGGCAAACCGATCGTATTTTTAGATTGTTTGATAAACGAAAAGCAAAATATACTACCGAAAGATTAGTTCACGAAAAACTAGAAGTTGAAGGCAAAGTTGGCGTTTTGAAAAACAAACTCATCCATTTCTCCTACTCTGATTATGAGACCTATAAAGGTAAAATGGAAAGTTATGGCAAATTTAAAGCGCAAGAAAAATTTCTGAAAAAATCTAATATTTCATTTCTGCATCCTTTTTTGCATCCCACTTATAATTTTTTATATAATTATATTGTAAGACTAGGAATTCTTGATGGTAAAAAAGGAATTATCATCTGCTATCTAAATGCTTATAGTGTTTATATTCGCTATCAGGAATTAAAAAAAATGAAAGCATCTATTTAGTTTTCCAGAAAAACAATTGCTTTTTTATTTTTTGCTTTCTATGGTATTTCTCTTGAAATTTATTGGTGTAGAACCACATTTTTTCGAAAACTTCTGCATAGGGTTTTTTATAGAGTTTTGCATATTCATCACTCATAATAGCAATCATTTCTTTTTTGGGAGTCAATCGTGATAAGTTTTTCATGCGTTGATCAAAAGTCATTTGCTGATGAAACTCCATTCTATTCAAATCGACCAAATAAAAGCTGTATTTCCCATTTTCCTCTTTTTTAATCAATGTATTTCCTGGAGAATGGTCTAAAAATTCAATCCCTTTTTGATGCAAATTAAAAGAAAACTGTGTAAATTGTCTTAAAATCAATTCGTTTTCAGGATAATTGGGTTGTTCTACAAGTTCACGAAAAGTCAATTCGGTATGAAGATGTTCGCTGATATAATAACTATTTTCTAATCCAAAAGCTGAAAAATTTTCGCAATATGCAATTGGTTTTGGAGTTCCGATTTCAGATTCAAGTAGCATAATCGCATATTCATAAGAACGTTTGGCTTTAGATTTTCTAAGAAATTTATAGGCAATTTTATTAATAATATTCGGAACTTTAAAGGACTTAATGTTGATTTGAGTTCCGTTTATATCAAATAATTTAATCTTATTGCGTTTTCCATCTCCAAAAAGTAACCCTGTAGTGTCAAAATTTTTAATAAATTTTTCAATCTGATCAGCATTGTCTTTATAATCCGGATGTATGTGTATTTGCATTTGTAGGTAATAAGTGAAGCAAAAGTAAGTATTGCTTTTTGTTTTTCCAATATAAGCATTATTTTACTCCTATTTGCTTTCATTTTATAAGAATATAGTTTTAATAATAATTTGATTTTTCAAAAAAATAACGTCATTTTGAAGCCTAAAATTTAACAATACCTTAAACATTTAATGTAATATATTTGCACTAAATTGTAAATCCTACTTTAAAATGCAAAAACACTTGCGCCTTAATGAATATAAAGTTCTTATTTATAGATTATTACTAGCTTATTTTTTTTATTTTATTGCACGAATTCTTTTTTATTTATATAATATTGAATTATTAAGAGTTAATTCGGTTTCTGATTTCATTTCTCTTTGTTATCACGGATTGGCATTTGATACAACTGCAATTTTATATGTAAATCTTCTTTTTATTTTATTATCAATATTACCGTTTATCAAAAACACGAATAATGGGTATCAAAAATTTCTTTTCTACCTTTATTTTACAACTAATTTATTAGCATACGCAACCAATTTTATTGATTTTATTTATTACAAATATACTTTTGCCCGAACAACTATTGTTGCATTGGGTGTGATTGAACATGAAACAAATAAATCTACTTTATTTTTAAGCTTTTTGGTTGATTATTGGCATGTTTTTATTCTTTTTTTATTGTGCGCAGCACTTTGGATATATTTATACAAAAAGATTGAAGTTCAGGAATTTACTCTTATAAAAAAGTTGCATTATTTTGGATTTTCTACAATTGGTTTTTTAGTAGTTTCGTTGTTCATAATTGGTGGTATAAGAGGTGGAGATTTCAAAAAATCTACTCGACCAATAAATCTTTTGGATGCTAGTCGATATGTAAAAAATATTGTGCATTCTGATATTGTACATAATACTCCATTTGCAATTATTAGAACCTTATTTAGTAATAGTTTTGTAAAAACAAATTTTCATGATGTAAATCAGCAAGTTATTGCAGAAAAAGTACAACCAATAAAACAATATCATAATAATCCTGAAACTAAGCCAAATGTGGTGGTTTTAATTCTAGAAAGTTATGGTCGAGAATATATAGGTGCTTTTAATAAAAATACAAATATTCCAAATTACAAAACACATTCTCCATTTTTAGATTCATTGTCACAACATAGTATGATTTTTACAAATGCATACGCAAATGGCAGACAGTCTATACACGGAATGTCTTCTATATTAGCAGGAATTCCAGCTTTTAAAGATGCTTTTACTTCTTCGCCATATCCTAAACAAAAAATAGAATCTTTGGTTTCTACATTAGAAAAAACAGGATATAATACTTCTTTTTTTCACGGAGCTGCAAATGGTTCTATGGGCTTTCTTGGATTTGGGAATATTCTTGGAATTGATGATTATTATGGACGAACAGAGTTTAATGATGATTCACAATTTGATGGCTTTTGGGGGATTTGGGATGAACCTTTTTTACAATTTATGAAAAACACATTAGATAAAAAGAAAACTCCTTTTTTTGCATGTGCTTTTACGGTTTCATCACACGAACCCTACATTATTCCAGAAAAATACAAAAACAAATTTCACGAAGGTGGCGTACCTATGCACAAATGTGTAGAATATACTGATTTTGCATTAAAACGATTTTTTGATGAAGCCAAAAAACAACCTTGGTTTTCTAACACTATTTTTGTTTTGGTTGCAGATCATGGTAATCAAGTTTATTATGAGGAATATTCAAAACCTATAAATCGTTTTGCTGTACCAATTATTATTTATAAACCAAATAGTAAATATGTTGGTGTTGATTCGGATTTAGCGCAACAAATTGATATTTACCCGACCATTTTAGATATGATTGGTTATCAAAAACCATTTAGAAGCTGGGGAAGAAGTTTATTTGATAAAAAAACCAGCAAACCATTTGTAATTAATTCTACTGGAAACAGTTGCCAATTTTTGAAAGGCAATTATATCTGTACTTTTGATGGGAAACAAGCAACTGGGTTTTATGACAAAAATGACAAAGGATTACAGAAAAATTTGATCCAAAATAGAACTCCAGAAATGGATGAAATTGAATTAAATAGTAAAGCTTTTATTCAGGATTATATGGAAAGAGTTGTTGATAAAAAAATGTATTGAAATAAGGATAACTTTATTTTATTTATAAATATTGACCAATTCCATTCGGAATTTTTATAATTTTTTTAGAAATAGTTTCTTCCTGAATGGCATTGTTTATCGTTACATTTTCTTTTGAATTGATTTTATGATAAATATGAAATACAATTCCAGCATAACGCAATCTTTTTGCTTTTATTCCATTATTTCCCAATCGAATGACTAAATCTGAATCTTCTCTACCCCAACCTTCAAAATCTTCATTATAACCATTTATTGCAATAAAATCATCTCTCCAATAGGAAACATTACATCCTCGAAATTTTTTTGAAATTCCATTATGACTTTGATACAAATTTGATAGGAAAGGAAAATGGATGCTTCGAGATTTATTTTTGATTTCTTTTGAAAAAATATTAAATTCTATCTGTTTATTTTTTAAAACTGACACAACAAAATTGGGCAAAATATTAACTCGAGAACCATATAAATAAACTCCTTTTTGAATAGATTTTAAATGATCTTCAATAAAATTTTTATGCATAATACAATCACCATCAATTTGAATGATATATTCTGCTTTAGTTTGAGCAATTGCTTTGTTTAATATTTTTGATTTTCTAAAACCTATATCTTCTTGCCAAATATGATGAATTGTAATTGGGCTTGTTTGCTGAAACTTTTCTATAAGCAATTTTGTTTCTGTTTTTGAACCATCATCTGCTATTAGAATTTCTGTAGGAAAAACTGATTGTGCCAAAGCACTTTTCAAAACTAATTCAAGTGCTTCTGGCCAATTATATGTTGATATTAGTAAGGCTGAATATAATTTCATCTATTGTTATTCTAGAAATACTTTTCAAATTTTGGTTTATAGTTTGGTTTCATTATACGAAGATGTTTGAACCATTGCCCAAAATTTCTAAAAAACAATTTAACTTTAGGTATTTTCAAATCAGGATCGTTTTCAACCAATTTTTTTAATTCTGATAAGGATTTTGATGGAAAATAGCCTAGTTCTTTCCATATTTCAGGTTCTAAATAGAAAACATTTTTAATTGTTTTATAATTGTCCTTGTTGGCTTTTTTCCATTTTTCTAAAAAATGAACATTTATATCGGCTTTGTGACTCCAATTCTCTAATTTTAAGGCTAATTCTTCTTCTGTTCTTGATAATCCTTCATGCAGCACAAAATCTTCTCCATAAATAATTCGCTCTCTTGTATTTTTAGCACATTTATAATTAGGATAATTGGTAGCAAGCATTAGTTTTGTAGGTTCGTTTACATAAAGCAAACCATCATCCAAATATTTGTAAACATTGATATGAAAACCTGCAAATTGAATCGGGTGTTTGCTTGGGTTAATTAAATAAGAATCATATTTTCTAATTCTTTTTACAAATTTTTCAAAATCAATAAATATCTCATCAGAATCTACTTGTATCAACCAATTGCCAATACCCATTTTTAAGGCAAGCATATATCTTTCACGAGTATCATTTTCTATTCCTGTTATTTCAGGAACATAAAAATCATCCTCATAAATTGTAATTTTGTTTTTTACATCAAATGTTTTTAACCATTCATAGAAACTAGGATCAACATCAAAATGATTTCCGGACCAAGTTCTTTTTTTATAATCTAAAGCCAAAAAAATAGTGTCAGCCATTTCATAAACTGGTGGAATAGATTTTTTCAACAATTCATAATCATATGACATTAAAAAACCAACTTGAATTTTTTTCATCTTATTTATTTTGAATTTTTGGCAAAAACAACAATTCTAAACTCAAGAATCCTTTGAGAATTTTCCAAGCAATTGGATATTTTTTGATATGTTGAATTTGCAAATACCGTTTAGAATTTAGTTCACTTACATTTTTATAATCTTCAACAAAAGCTGGAAAATACTTTTGTATGGATTGTGTTTTTTCTTTTAAAAACAACTCAGAAAATTTAGGATTTGAGGAAATCCCAGTAAAATCATAGGAAGCAATTGTCTTTTTTAAATATTTGTTTGGAACATTTTTATGACAAATGGTGTACACAAAAAATTCCCAATCTGAAGCAATTTTGTAATTTTCATTATAATAAAAATGATCTTCAAAAAGTGATCTTTTTATAAAAGTAGACTGATGATTGATAGAACTAGAATAAAAAAACGAAAAATTCAATTTTTCAGGATATGTTTTTAATCGTTTAGAATTGGGGCTAACTTTGTAATTATTTCCATAATAAATATCAAAATCAGCTATTAATTCTGGAACAACTTCTTCTAATACTTGATTGTTGTAAAAGCAATCTCCTCCATTCATAAAGATAATAAACTCACCTTTGGCAGCTTTTATTCCTTTGTTCATAGCATTAAAAACACCCGAATCTTTTTCACTTACCCAATAGTTTATTTTAGAAGCATTTTGCTCAATTACTTCTTTGCTTCCGTCAGAACTTCCACCATCTATTACAATAAATTCAAAATCTTTATAGGTTTGATTTGAAACACTTTCTATAGTATTACTTAAACCATTTTTATCATTATAATTGATTGTTATTATAGATATTTTGATCATTTTTAGTATTAATTTAGAAACTTTTGTTGGTATACATTGGTTATTCCGTCTCTAAGTTCAATAGTATGTTTCCAGCCTAAACTGTTTAGCTTTGTGATATCAGTTAATTTTCTTGGAGTTCCGTCTGGTTTTGTTGAGTCAAAGACAATATTGCCATCAAACCCAACAATATCTTTTATTAAATTGGCTAAATCTTTAATCGAAATTTCTATTCCAGTTCCTATGTTTACAAATCCTTTTTCATCATAATTTTGCATCAAATAGACACAGGCATTTGCCATATCAGAAGCGTGAAGAAACTCTCGCAACGGATTTCCTGTTCCCCAAACGATAACTTCTTTTTGTTTATTGATTTTGGCTTCGTGAAATTTTCTTAACAATGCAGGTAGTACATGAGAATTTTGTAAGTCATAATTATCATTAAAACCATACAAATTGGTAGGCATGACAGAAATAAAATTACATCCGTATTGATCACGATAGGCATCGCACATTTTGATACCCGCTATTTTTGCAATTGCATAAGACTCGTTTGTTTCTTCTAAAATTCCAGTCAATAAATACTCTTCTTTTAAGGGCTGAGGAGCAAATTTGGGATAAATACATGTTGAACCTAAAAATAATAGTTTCTTGACTTTGTTTTTATAACTTTCATGAATAACATTGCTTTGAATAAGTATGTTTTCGTAAATAAAATCGGCTTTAAAAGTATTATTTGAAACAATTCCTCCTACTTTGGCTGCAGCCAAGTATACATATTCTGGTTTTTCGGTTTCAAAAAATAGCGCCACTGCCTTTTGATCTATTAAATTTAGTTCGCTTGAAGTTCGATGTATAATATTTGTAAAACCTTTGGATAGCAAGTCTTTTACTATAGCACTACCTACCATTCCTCTATGACCAGCTACATATATTTTTGAATCGAATTTCATATTATATTCCTTAATTATTTTAAGTCTTTTAGGTATTTTTCTTTTTTGAAAATGGCAACATCTGCTTGCATCATTTCTTTCACAAGCATGGCAAGTGTATATTTTGGTGCCCAACCTAATTTTGTTTTTGCCTTTGTATTATCGCCTATAAGCAATTCAACTTCTGTTGGACGGAAATATGCAGGATCAATTTTCACAACAACTTGCCCAATTTTGAATGCATAATCTGGATTTGAACTTGAAACTACTGTTCCTATTTCGTCAACACCTTCACCTTTGAAATCCAATTCTACACCGACTTCTCTAAACGACATTCTGATAAATTCGCGAACTGTTGTGGTAACACCAGTTGAGATAACAAAATCTTCTGGGGTATCTTGTTGCAAAATCAACCACATGGCTTCTACATAATCTTTGGCATGACCCCAATCTCGTTGAGAATCTATGTTACCCATATATAAAACATCTTGCATTCCCAAAGCCATTTGAGCTACACCACGAGTAATTTTTCTGGTAACAAAAGTCTCTCCTCTTAACGGACTTTCATGATTGAAAAGTATCCCGTTACAGGCAAACATATCATATGCTTCACGATAATTTACGGTGATCCAATAGGCATACATTTTGGCCACAGCATATGGAGAACGAGGATAAAACGGAGTTGTTTCATTTTGAGGTACTTCTTGTACCAAGCCATACAACTCTGATGTCGAGGCTTGATAAATTTTAGTTTTTTTAGTTAATCCTAATAAACGAACCGCATCAAGTATACGCAAAGTTCCAATTCCGTCAGCATTTGCAGTATATTCTGGAATATCAAAACTCACTTTTACGTGACTCATAGCACCAAGATTATAGATTTCGTCTGGTTGTGTTTCTTGAATAATACGAATTAGGTTGGTAGAATCACTCAAATCGCCATAATGCAATTTAAAATGTTGATTATCTACGTGTGGATCTTCGTAAATATGATCGATTCTTTGCGTGTTAAACAAAGAACTTCTTCTTTTTATACCATGAACCATATATCCTTTTGATAATAATAGTTCAGCTAAATAAGCTCCGTCTTGACCTGTAATTCCTGTTACTAATGCTACTTTCATTTTTATAACTGTATTTCTATTTGTCGTTTTTTTAATTCTTCTTCTAATAATAATTCTAAGGTGTCAAAAATAGTCAAATTATATTGCCAATTTAATTCTTTTTTATTCTCTTAATAAAGTTTCTAATAAATTTGAAGCATATTCCAATGAACTGTATTTTTGAATTTGAATAACTGCATTTTTTGAATAAGTGTTATATTGTTCTTGGGTTAGATTGAAAATTTCATTAATTCCTTTTGCTAAATCTTGAGAATCTTTTAAAACAGCTTTATAACCATTATAACCAGTAATTACCATATTACTTACAACTCCCATATCAAATCCTACTACAGGTGTCCCGCAAGCTAATGCTTCAGATACCATCATTGGCCCAGAATCTTCTATTGAAGAATTTACAAAAACATCAACAGCTTGATATAATAATGATAATTTATTGTAATCGTTAATATACTCAAGATTCGTAGTATTAAAAGGAATTTGATCTTGAGCTAAAATTGGTTTGTTTGAAACTAGTATTACATTTATTTTATTTCTAGTATCAATTTCTAATTGATTATATAATATTTTTAAGCTTTCGAGTAAATAATCAAATCCTTTTCTTAGTTCATTTCCATTTTGGCAACCCATTAGAATATAAAACTTTTCTGAATCTAAATTAAAAAAATCTTTGGCCTCTTTTTTGCCCAATGGTCGCATGATATTAGTATCTATTAGACTATTGATGTTTATGATTTTTTCTTGATTTTTATATATTTTAGATTGTTCGGCTTGTTTCAATGTCCAAGCTGAACCTGCAATAATTTCAAATTTTCCTATTTGTGCATTTTTTAATTTAAATTCAAAATTAGTCTGAGCTAAATCTTTAAAATAGGGGTTTAAAATTGCGGGACAATTATCTGTACACCCATTTACATAACCATTACAATCCCAAGCATAATGACATCCTCCAGTAAAATGGTTCATATCAACTGTTACAGTAAAAACTTTAGCTTTACTAAATTGTTGTAAAAGCAATATGTCTGTTGAATTTAAAAATCCAGCAGTCCAACCAGCAAAAATATAATCAGGAATAAATCCAATTTGCTCAAAAACTTTTTCAGGGGAAACATTTACAGTAGCTTCATCTTTACCATAAAAATGGTATTTATCATCTAATTTTATTTTATATTTTTTCTTATTTGTCTTTTCAATAATTTTAGAAAAAATTGAAGTCTTTTTTTTAGGATTTGTTTTAATTTCTAAAATAAAATCTTCTTTTTTTGTTTTTTCTTTTACAACCAATACAACTTGGTGTCCTAAATTTCTTAATATACCCGCTATTTTATAAATATATTCACCAGCACCACCATGATCAAAGGTTACAAATAAGATTATTTTTTTAATTTGTTGGGTTTCCATTTATTTTAATATCTAATTAAAGATAATTTTTTATTCGATTTATTAATCAAAATCTAATATTATTGATATGATTTTATTTATATCATATTCAGACAATTCAAAATACATTGGAAGTCGTAATAACCTATCAGTATAGTAATCACTCCAGTAAAGTTCCTCTCCTATATATTTATCTTTATAATATTCACTTTTATGCAAACTTAAATAATGAAAAACAGCTAAAATATTATTTTCTTTAAGTCTATTGATACAAGCAGTTCTTTGTTCTAAATTGTCAAAAACAATATAAAACATATGTGCATTATTTGTAGCAAAATTGGGTATTTCTTGAATTTTAAAAATATTATTTTCATGTCCTTTCAATCCATTAAAATATAAATTCCAAAGTGTTTTCCTTTTACTTTGAATTGCATCTAATGCTTCTAATTGTGCCCAAAGAAATGCTGATATTATTTCTGAAGGTAAAAATGAAGAACCTGTATCAACCCATCCATATTTATTTATTTCACCTCTAAAAAACTCAGCTCTATTAGTTCCTTTTTCCCAAATAATTTCTGCCCTATTGCTATATTTTTCATCATTTATAGCAAGCATTCCGCCTTCACCAGAGATAATATTTTTTGTCTCATGAAAAGAGAATGCAGCCATATGCCCAATAGAACCTAATGCTTTTTTTGTTCCATCTTTAAATGTAAAATAACTATCAATAGCTTGAGCTGCATCTTCAATTACTAATAAATTATATTTATGTGCTAGATTCATTATTGCTTCCATATTACAGGCAATTCCAGCATAATGAACTGGCACTATTGCTTTGGTTTTAGAAGTAATGAGGGCTTCAATTTTAGAAACATCAATATTTGGATTTTCAGAACTAGAGTCTGCAAAAATAACCTTGGCACCTTGTCTAATAAATGCTAAAGCTGTTGAAACAAAAGTAAAACTTGGTATTATTACTTCATCATCCTTTTCTATATTTGCTAAAATAGCACACATCTCTAGTGCATCCGTACAAGAAGTTGTTAATAAACATTTCTTGAACTTATATTTATTTTCAAAAAAATCTTGACAAAGTTTAGTGTATTTTCCATTTCCTGAAATTTTACCCGTACAAACTGCGTCTTGAATGTATTGTGTTTCTTTACCTACTAAATAGGGTTTGTTAAATGGTATCATATATTCCAATAGTGATAAACAAATGTTTTTTCTTTAATTTCAAAACCAACTGACTCATATAATTTCATTGCTGGAATATTTTCATTCTGAGTCACAACTTGTATCGTTTCAAATCCTAATTTTTTTGTTTTTTTAAATGAATAATTTAAAAGTTTTCTTGCAATGCCTTTTCCTCTTGATGCTTCAGAAACAGCAACAAGCCCTATTTCAGCAATGTTTTCATTTTTTTTATTCAATGTAATAAAACCTAAAATAGTATTATCATCATCTGTCGCAACAATAACATCAAAAGCAATCTTTTTATTTATTGATTGTTCTATCCAACTTATATAAAGTTTTTCAAACTCTTTTTGCTTAAAATTCTTATCTAAATAAAACCTCGAATAAATGCCACTTTCTAATGCTAATTTTTTTATTTCGACTAAACTATGGTCATTTTCATTAAAGGATTGGATTTTAATTCCATTATTGTTTTTTTCTTCAAATTCAAAATCAACATTTTTATCCAAGATTATTTTTTCATCAACTTTATCAAAATGGTCAAAATCAATAGTGGTTTTACAGAAAATATAAACCAATTTAAATTTACTTGCAGATTTCAAAAACTCTTCATAGTCGAGCGACATATTATTTTTTAAATCGATTTTACCAATTTCGTACCCGAAAAAATCACTATCCCACGTTAATCTTTCAACAATCATAGTGTTTTTATTATGAATAGCAAATATACTAATTTCTTTTAAAGGAAAAATCGGCTAAAATAACTTCCTTTTTCTATAAATAGTATTTAAATAATATCTTTGTAAAATGATTAGTACAAATTATGGAAATTAATACCGAAATTCAAAAAGCATTCGAAGTGATCCAAAACGGAGGAATCATCCTCTACCCTACTGATACCGTATGGGGAATTGGTTGTGATGCTACAAATGCAGAGGCTGTTGCAAAAATATACCAACTCAAACAACGAGCAGAAACTCAAAGTATGATATGCTTGTTGAATGGCGAAAAAATGATGTATAATGTTTTTACAGCCATTCCAGAAGTGGCTTGGCAAATTCTGGATTTATCCGAAAAACCAACCACTATAATACTAGACAATCCTAGAAATGTTGCTCCAAACCTTATTGCTGCAGATAAAACGTTGGGAATTCGCATCATAAAAGAGCCTTTTTGTTTCAAATTATTAGAACGAATGAAAAAACCTTTAGTGTCAACATCGGCTAATATTTCTGGGCAACCCACACCAAAATCATTCAAAGAAATTAGTCCCGAAATTATAAAAGGCGTAGACTATGTAGTAAATTTGCAACACGATAAAATTTGTGACAAACCTTCTACAATAATTAAATTATCGTTAGACAATCAGGTGAAAATTATTCGCAAGTAATGAAAATATTGCTTCGTTTGTCATTTCAACAGAAGAGAAATCACTTAATTTAATAGTTTGATTTCCACTTTGTCGAAATGACAAAAAAAGAGAACATAATAATGAATTATACAAAAGAATTAGACAACCCTATTTTCAAAATAATTGCACTAGCAAGTCAGGAACTGAAACTTGAAAGCTATGTGATTGGTGGGTTTGTGCGAGATATTATTTTAAAGAGAGATCACAAAAAAGATATTGATATTGTTGCTGTTGGTTCCGGAATTGAATTGGCATTAAAAGTATCCAGCTTACTTCCCAAAAAACCAAAAGTGCAAGTTTTCAAAACTTACGGTACAGCCATGTTGCGTTTTGAAGATACTGAAATTGAATTTGTTGGTGCTCGAAAAGAATCGTATCATTTTGAAAGTAGAAATCCTATTGTAGAAAACGGTACTCTTGAAGATGACCAAAACCGTAGAGATTTTACTATCAATGCTTTAGCAATTTCTTTAAATCCAAATTCTTATGGCGAATTAATTGACCCCTTTGAAGGCCTTAAAGACATTGAAAATAAAATAATAAAAACGCCGTTAGATCCAGACATTACCTATACTGACGATCCTTTGCGTATGATGCGAGCCATTCGGTTTGCTGCTCAACTGGGTTTTGAAATTGATAAAAATTCACTTGATTCAATTTCAAAAAATGTTGATAGAATCAATATTATTACTGGAGAACGTATTGTTGACGAATTGAATAAAATTCTTTCAACAAAAAAACCATCAATTGGTTTCCTTTTATTATATAAAACAGGATTATTGGAGCGAATTCTACCTGAACTTACTGCCTTAAATTCGGTTGAAGAAATAGAAGGCCAAACCCATAAAAACAATTTCTATCACACGCTCGAAGTGGTTGATAATATTTGTCCAAATACTGATGATGTATGGCTTAGATGGTCTGCATTACTGCACGATATTGGAAAAGCGCCTACAAAACGTTTTAATAAAAAACAAGGTTGGACCTTTCACGGGCACGAGTTTCTTGGCGGAAAGATGGTCAAGAAAATTTTTGAGCGGTTGCATATGCCATTGAATCAGAAAATGAAATTTGTTCAGAAAATGGTCATTATGAGTTCGCGACCAATAGTATTATCTGATGAAATTGTAACTGACTCTGCAGTCCGACGACTTGTTTTTGATGCCGGTGAAGATGTAGAAAATTTAATGACCTTATGTGAAGCCGATATTACCACCAAAAATCCTGCAAAATTTAAAAAATACCATAACAATTTTGAATTAGTTCGTCAAAAAATTGTGGAAGTTGAAGAGCGAGATCATATCCGTCAGTTTCAACCTCCCATTACTGGTGAAGAAATTATGGAACTCTTTAATCTCAAACCATCACGAGAAATAGGTGTTTTGAAAGAAGCAGTAAAAGAAGCAATTCTAGAAGGAGAAATTCCAAATGAATACCAAGCTGCCTATGATTTTGTTTTGAAACGAGCTGAAGAAATGGGCTTAAAAAAAATATAATAATTCTTTTTAAAACTATGTCATCGTATCAATTTAGAAAAGCAGTACCAGCTGACAAAACAATAATCTGGAAAATTATACTTCAGGCCATACAACGAAGAAAAGAAGACGGTAGCAATCAATGGCAAGATGGTTATCCGAATGTAGAAGTGATACAAAATGATATTGATAAAGGAGAGGGATTTGTACTCACTGATGGTAATAATAGTATTGGATATTGTGCCATTCTGATTAATAATGAACCCGAATACGAGAGGATTATTGGCAAATGGCTAACCAATGATGATTTTGTTGTTGTGCATCGAATAGCAATTGCAGATGAGTTTATAGGTCTAGGTTTCTCCAAAATATTACTTAAAAAAGTGGAAGATTATGCTATAAATAACAATATATTCAGCGTAAAAGTAGATACCAATTTTGATAATCTTGCCATGCTCAAATCTTTTGAAAAAATGGGTTACACCTATTGTGGTGAAGTTTATTTTAGAGGAAGTGCAAGAAAAGCGTATGAGAAAATCCTTCACTAAACTTTATGATTTGTTTACAATCACAAAACTTAAAAATCAAGTAATTTTGCACGCAATAATTCAAAAAGTTTTAATTTAACATACAGATATCTTCCTAATGAAAAATAACAAATCCGTTATAATTTGGCTTCTTTCAGGTTGTGTTTTACTTTTTTTGATGGTTACAGTTGGTGGTATCACTCGCCTAACCAATTCTGGGCTATCTATGACCGATTGGCATTTGGTAACCGATACTTTCCCGCCATTGACTCAAGAAAAATGGGCAGTTGCCTTTGAAGAATACAAGAAATTTCCAGAATACCAAAAAATCAATATTCACAATGATTTTTCACTTTCTGACTATAAATTCATCTATTTCTGGGAATGGTTTCATCGTTTTATCGGTAGAATAATAGGACTTGTTTTTATAATACCCTTTATTTATTTTCTTATAAAAAAACAATTAGATAAAGCAACAATTAAAAAAGGAATTATATTATTAGTAATGGGTACTTTTCAAGGGTTTTTGGGCTGGTTTATGGTAAAAAGCGGACTTGTAGACAATCCTGATGTAAGTCATTATAGATTGGCACTGCATCTCACTTTTGCCTTTATTACTTTTGCTTACACACTTTGGGTTGCATTAGATTTAGTTTATCCTTATAAAAATAAAGTCATTCTACCTTTAAAGAAAATTGCCCGTATTGCTATTGTTTTCATCATTATCCAAATTATATATGGTGGTTTTGTTGCAGGTCTAAATGCCGGTTTGATTCATAATCATTGGCCATTAATGAGTGACGGTCAATTGTTTCATGAAAGTATAGTTTTAGAAAAAAATTCTTGGTTTCTACGTTTTACAGAAGGCAAAAGTGGTGTTCAATTTATCCATCGTACAATTGCCTATATTGTAGTTGGCATCATTGTTTTTTTATTTTTTAAAAGCAAAAAATATACATTATTAAAACAACAACAAAACGGAATAAATACATTGGTTTTTATTGTATTTTTGCAATCCGCGCTTGGTGTTTTTACGCTTTTGTATGGAGTGCCAATGTGGTTAGGATTAATACATCAAATCACAGCTTTTGTTTTATTAGCCACAATGACGTATACTTTGCATCGCTTATCAAAATAAAATACCCGACTATATTGTCACAGTTCTTTTAGAAATAATTAATGTCAAAACTTGCCTCTCAAGATAAATTTCTTGATTTATCTGATTTTGGAAGACCTTTTGGAAAATTTCTTGCCAAACAACTTATCAATACTCGTTTTACTCCTATTCATGTAACGCTGCTTTTTGGGATTTCGGGATTGATTGCTATTTTTTGTATCCTAAATGGCTATTTTCTAGCTGCAGGTTTTTTTATTGTATTAAAGTCTGGAATTGATGCTGCCGATGGCGAATTGGCTCGATTAAAAAGCACACCATCTTATTTTGGTCGCTATTTGGACAGTGTTTTTGATATTGTTTTGAATTTTTTGTTTCTGATGGCTATTTGTTATGTATCCAAAACTACTTTTTGGTTTGCTATATTAGCATTTATAGGTATTCAACTTCAAGGAACATTGTATAACTATTACTATGTGATTTTGAGAAACAAATCAGTTGGTGGAGATGCAACAAGTAAAATTTTTGAATATAAAACACCAAAAGCATTACCTGGCGAAAGTCAAAAATCGGTCAATATATTGTTTATAATTTACACCATTGTCTATGGTGTTTTTGATAAAATTATTCACTTCTTAGATAAAGATGCATATAGAGTAAAAACATTTCCAAATTGGTTTATGACGTTACTCTCATTGTACGGTTTGGGTTTTCAATTACTCATTATTGCATTAATGTTGCCCATTGGTTGGATTGAATTTATAGTGCCTTTTTTTATTATTTATACGTTTTTGATTTTTGTAATAATTGGTATTAGAAAGGTGTTTTTAAAGTAAAAAACAACTATCAATAAAATCTATACAAACACTTCAAATCATTAATTATAAGATAATTGAGCAGCAATAATTAAACTTATTATTTAATTATAAATTATCCAATCCAAGTTTTGAAATCTTGTACTTTTTCTCTGCTTACAATGACTTCATCTTCATTATATGTGGGTAAAATTATCTTTAATCTGGAGTTAGAATACAGTATTATTTCTTTTATTGACCGCAACGGAATTATGAATTTTCTGCTTATTCTGAAAAAATGATTGGTATCTAATTCTTGTTCTAAGACTTCTAAAGTAGTGTCTATTAAATAATTTCTGTTATCAAAAGTATGAATATAGGTTCCTTTGTTTTCACTAAAAAAACATTCAATTTCATCAATAGTAATTACCTTTAAGTGTTGCCCTATTTTTACTGTAAACCGTGTCTTAAACTGTTTCTCAGTTGATTTTGAAAACATTTCTTTTATCTTTTCGAAATCTAAAGAAACATTTGGAGCAGTTGCGGTTCTGGTTTTGAATTTATGAACTGCATTTTCTAGATCTTCTTCATCAATAGGTTTTAGCAAATAATCAATACTATTGAGTTTAAAAGCCCTCAATGCATATTCATCATAAGCTGTTGTGAAAATTATGGCGCTTTTTATGTCTATGTTTTCGAAAATTTCAAATGACAACCCATCAGAAAGTTGAATGTCTAAAAAAATCAAGTCTGGATGCGCATTATTTTGAAACCAATTTATAGATTCTTCAACAGAATGAAGCATTACATCTATTGGAATATTTAATTTTTCAAGTTTGCGTTGAAGTAATCTTGCAGCTGGTTTTTCATCCTCAATAATTATTGTTGTCATTTGTATATATTGCTATAAATTATATAGTTGGATTTATTTTTAAATCAAATAGAAAATTATTTCCAGTTAGATTTTGATTGATTTTCTTTTTCAATAAGTTCGTTAATCTTTCTTTCCTCCCAGTTTTTTCCTAAAAAAGGATAATAATTAAAAACTTTCATACCATGAAATACAACTCCAATTCCCCATCCAATAAGCGGCCAGAAAAACCATAATTCATTAGGAGATGTTATTAGGTTTAAAATCAAAAAGAAGCCGTTAAAAATAAGATAAGAGATTAAATTACCATAAAATCCTTTAATTTCATCTACTCTTTTTTTTGCATAAAAGTATTTTTCTTGTTCGTTATTTTGAATTTCCATTGTTTAAAATTTTTTATGATTATAACTTTTTTATACTAGTCCCAATTGTTTCTAGTATTTCCTTTTTCCAAAATCTCTTTAATTTTTCGTTCTTCCCAAGAATGACCGTATCCAAAAACTTTGAAAGCGTGCATCAAAACACCGAAACCCCATCCGCAAAGCGAAAACCAAAACCATTGAAATTGTGGCATATAGGTGAGATTTATAAAAATTAAAATCGGAATTACACAGCAATATGAAATGAGATTTCCATAAAAACCTCTTAGCTCTTCTACTCTTTTTTTTGCTCTATAATAAGCTGTGTTTTCAAATTGATTTAATGTAGTATCCATAATACTCACTTGTTTGGTTAGTATGGGTAAATGCACTGCAAACTCTTTTTCTGATTGATTTACAATTACTTTTCGTTGTGTTAGAATTGCATAACGACTGATAATGTTTTGCAAACCAACTCCTTGCCTGTCTTGCAATATTTCTTTTTTCTGTAAATCATTTTGAATGACGAGATAATTATCTTTTACAAAAATCTTGATATGCAACGGTTTTTGTTCGCTAACAATATTGTGTTTGATTGTGTTTTCTAATAACAATTGTAACGATAGCGGTACTACTCTAGCTTCTGGATTATCATAGTTTTCGGACAATTCGAAGGAAATACTATTTTCAAAACGCATTTTTAGTAAATTCATATAGGTTTTGGCAAAATTCAATTCTTCTTGAACAGTGACCAAATCCTTATCTTTTTGTTCCAAAACATAACGATAGATTTTTGATAATGAAGTGGTGAATTTCTTTGCATTATCTGGGTTTTCTTCAATCAAAGAACTCAATACATTCAAACTATTAAAAAGAAAATGAGGATCTATTTGATTCTTTAAACTTTCGAATTTGGCATTGGCTGTACCTGCAATAATTTTTTGTTCTTTAACCTTGTTCTCATTAAAAGCTTTATAAAAATGAAAAGCATATAATGATAACGTAACTATGAAAGTGATGATAATTGCCGTAACATAATTGGCTGCCTTTTCGTTTGACATAAAATAGTCTAAAGAGTTTCTGTTTACCACTAATTCTTCAAAAATTCTTAACAGAAAAATTACTAATAAGGATACCAAAAACGAACTCATAAAACCAACAATTAATCTTTTTTTTGAAAATCGATCTGTGCTAAAAATTTTATCTAAATAACTATAAAGCAACGAGTTGGCAAATGTTAATGAAAAAGTATACAATGCCACAAACCCAAACTGAACCAATAATTTGATATTGAAATGAAATGTGTTCCCTAAAACTAAATTCAACAATTGTAAGACAATAAATATTGTAATCGTCAGCAAAATGGTCTTTAATATATTTTTATAAAAAGTATACATTTCAATAGGTTTTTAGAAACGCTTTCAAATTTTTAATATCCAAAAGCGTCTTTATTTTTTATTTCCCACAGTTTTTTTGAGCTTCAAGCGCTCTGTCTAATCCCCATTTTGGCGAAAATGGAGTCTCAAGAACAAATTTTGCAAATAAATCAATACTACGATCTACTTCTTTACATAATACTTTTACGTCTGCACCTGTCCATTTGGCACCACCTATTTCAAATTCGGTTTTTCCGAAAACAACTCTTGGATTTTCTGGTGCTATAGCTTGAGCTTTGCCATACATTTCCATAACTTTGACAGAATATTTCATTCCGTTTGTCATTGGGTCAAAAGCAACCCAACCGGTATAAATCATAGCTTGCATTACTAATATTTCTGGATTGTTTGGATTTTTAATCATTTCTATATCCAACGCATTTTGAGCTTTTGTCAACAATGCATTTACCATATCCTTGTCTTTTGTACCAAACGAACTAGTTGTGTTTACTAAAGCTACATAATAGTTTGGCAACCAATTGTTTTTTTCTGCTGCTGCAATTCGTTCGAATAAATCGGATGCTTCTGTATTTTTTCCTTCTCCCCAAAGCGAGAATGCTTTACCCATTCCTTGTTCAAATTGCCCTGGTGTTTTTGCTTGTCCTTGTGCTAGTATTATACTTGAAACTAAAACTGCTAAAATTAAAATTGCTTTTTTCATGATATTGTTTTTTTTATTGTTACTATTATTTATTTTGAAATTGTTATTGATGATGTAAATTTATATCGAAAATAAATCCTCTAAAACTTTTACTTACCCAATTGTTGATTTCTTCGGATGAATTGTAAAAATTGAAATTGAAATTATAAATTCTTTAATTGATTGTCTTTTTTGTTGTCGCTTATGGTCCAGAAAAAACCTAAAAAGAAAAACCGATCTGCAGTTGGTGTTATCTCGCGTCGTTTAAAGCTTCCGTTTGTTTGTTCGTTGGCATATTCATACCCAAAAACATTTTGAGTCCCTAAAACATTCGATACCGAAAAATACAAAATCTTTTGTGTCGTCAATAAATACGCCCAATTGAAACTCAAATTGTTGTAGGCTTTTGTTTTTCCGTTCATAAAAACTTTTTCATTCGGATTGTTGTATGGTCTTCCCGTACTAAACGAATTGGTAAAACCTATTTGAGATTTCCAGTCATTGATCCAATATTTTGTTACAATTGATAAGGTGTTTTGGGCAACAAAACTTGGCGTTACTTTTGAAGTATAGTTTTTATAATCTCTTTTGGTATCAATGTAGGAATACGAAATCCAATATTCTAAATTTTTAAATGTTTTTCCATCTCTCCAAAAAAGATCTAAACCTGTAGCATAACCATCACCTTTATTAGAATAATTACTTTCATAATTAGGAGTTATTGCATCAAATTTTACCAAATTATCATATTGTTTAAAATAAGTTTCGGCTCTAAATGTTTTACGGTCTTTGTTGTATTGAAAATTTAAAATATAGTGTGTTGATAGTTCATTTTCGAATTGATGCTGACTAGAAAATTTCAAATATTGTGCATTTGGAGCTTGAGCAAAGTTGCCGTAAGCAAAAGAAAACTGACTGTTTTTGGCAAATTTATAAGCTAGTGAAATACGAGGTGAAACAGCATTCTCTTTGGTTAAATCATTATTCGAAAAACGAATCCCTACTTTTGCCGCCCATTTTTTTGAGAAGAAAATATCGGCTTCAGAAAAAGCAGCAGCAATTGCAGATTGATATCCGTAATTTAAAGCTAACAGATTTTCTGGTTGGTAACTTTCATCAAAATGGGTGTTGAAATAATCTGCTCCAAAAGATACTTTAAGTCGATCTGAAAAACTTTTTCTGAATTTTAATTTCAAATGCAATGCGTTTTCTTGATTTGTAACATCATCACTATTAATAACAATATCGTTATTACCAATACCATAACTTAATCCAGTTGTTATTTGCCAATTTGACCCGAAATTACCTTTGTAAGAGGAGTTTAAATAGAAATTTTTATTGTCAAGATTGAATCTTATTTTGTTTGGACTATTTATATTTTCTTGATTCAAATCAAATTGTGAGGCATCAAAAGCAGCATATAATTTGAAAATTCCGTTATTAAAATTATAACGATATACCGATTCGCCTGACAAGGATTGAAAAGGTTTGTTCCAGTCTACATCTTGTTTTATCATCAATTGATAAGGAGTCAAATCTATAAAAGCAGTATTAAAACTCAAAGAACTTTTATTCCATTTTTGGGTATGCCCTAAACCTAACCCAACAGTCATCAAAGCAATATCAGTTTTGTTTTGGTCTGGTTCGTCTTGGGTATTGAGCAATAAAACACTTGATAATGCTTCTCCATATTCTGCAGAATAGCCACCTGTAGAAAACGAAATTCCACTGAATAAAAAAGGCGAAAATCGTCCTCTTGTAGGCAAATTATTGGTACTAGCACCATAAGGTTGTGCAACACGAATACCATCTACATATGTCTGTGTTTCGTCTGCTTCGCCACCACGCACAAACAATCTCCCATCTTCACCAACTGAATTAGTTCCGGGTAAGGTTTGTAATGCGGCAATAATATTTCCTGCTGAACCTGCAGTAGTCACAATATCCAATGGTTTCAATACCGAAACTCTAGCTTTATCACCAGACTCCATTGTTCATGCTGTAACAACAACTGCATCAAGTGAGGTGACACTTTCTCTTAATTTTATGGTTTGCTCTTTAAAATTAGCAACATCTATGACCAATTTTGTGGTTTCATATATCAGAAAACTCACTACCAAAGTTTGATTTCCAGTAGTGGTGGTGGTAAAAGAAAAACTACCTGTTTCATTACTAGAGGTGCCGTCATAAGTGCCATCAATAAAGATATTTGCACCCACAACTGGGTTTCCTTTTTCGTCTACAATCTTACCCGAAAGTGTGGTTTGAGAAAACAAAATGGAAGAAAATAATAATATTGAAAAAGATAAAATGGTTTTCATAATATTGAGTTTTATAAGGCAAATATATTTTGTTGCCTAAAACTAAAAAATAATAATAAACTGAACTGTCATTTTTTTAGGATGAGTTGTTAATTAACTATAAAATTTAAAACCATTTTTTCTTTTTAAAATAAAAAACCATTACTAAAACTAGTAAAAACATTGCGGTTATAACTATAAAATAACCGTATTTATATCTTAATTCCGGCATTACATCAAAATTCATCCCATAAACTCCCACTATAAATGTCAGTGGCATAAAGATGACTGATACTACAGTTAGA
Organism: Flavobacterium sp.; assembly: GCA_043731625.1. Classification (GTDB taxonomy): domain Bacteria; phylum Bacteroidota; class Bacteroidia; order Flavobacteriales; family Flavobacteriaceae; genus Flavobacterium. The sequence goes on from JAYTIV010000130.1 coordinate 24,785, forward strand.
ATTTTCATAATTTCATTCATTCTATGACTTTGAGAAGAGAAATAAAAACTTGAAGCACTATCGAGTGTATTCATATCATACTCAATTTGTTCCAAAATCTCTAACGCTTTTTGATGCAAACGAGCAAAAAAGCTGTAATTTACTTTCTCAATTCCGTCATATTCATCTTCGTCATGTTCGCTTTTTAGTGTATACAATGCATCCCGTAAAGGTAAAATAGAACGTTTTAGAAAATTTAAATTTTCACGATTTTTCTCAATTCTTACCAATACATCAGGATTGTCACTCGTTTTTGCCTCTATCATCAACTCTTCTATTCTATCTTCATAGAATTCGATGGTGATATAAAAATTTTCCATAACGGCCTCAAGTAGTAAATACAATAAATAATCGTTTTTCTTTTTGCGAACTATGCCACTATGGGTTTTGATACGTTCTCGTATATGTGTAAAAAAATCACTCTTTTTTTCTTGAAATGAAACAATTAAATTGTCTTTTAATAAAAAACTTATTTGTTCCATTCTCACAGTATCATAATGCTCATCTGGAAGAATAGATTTTATGCTAAAAAACAATATTTGATCTAATTCTTCCATTTTGCTTCGTCTAGAAACATTAAGAATGTCACTTATAATAAAATTTTCTATCGATAGCATTTCGCCAATAGATTTTATTATATTCACATCATACAACCCGTGAATATTCAACCATTTAACATCATCTGATTGTAATTCGTCTTCTATTTCTTTTTTGACTCTATCTAAAGAAACTTTTTTATACTCTTCATATCCTGCATCATCATATACAAACAATTGCATTTCGACAGGATCAGATTTATGTGTTCCTGTATATTCAAAGAAGTTAGGTTGTACTTTTCTGACTTTTTTATATTTAATTCTTTTCATTCTAATAGAATTGTAAAATTTAGGCATAAATATAGGAGTTTTTAAATTTCCAATTTACATTTACAAAAAATTACCTTATGAAAATGATCCTTATCAATATCAAAGAGTTGTTACAAATTCGCGACAGTATTACTCTCAAAGTAGCTGGTGCTGCTATGGCAGACTTGCCTTCGCTAAAAAATGCGTATCTAATTATTGAAAATGATAATATCCTTGAATTTGGTATAATGGAAGATTGTCCTAAAATTACTTCCGAAAAAATTATTGATGCAACGGGAAAAATGGTCTTACCATCTTGGTGTGACAGTCATACTCATATTGTATATGCAGGTAATCGCGAACAAGAATTTGTAGATAGAATCAATGGTTTGAGTTATGAAGAAATTGCCAATCGTGGTGGAGGGATCCTAAATTCTGCCAAAAAACTACACGAATCTTCAGAAGACGAAATCTTTAACCAATCAAAAATTCGATTAGAAGAAGTTATACAATTAGGAACTGGTGCTGTAGAAATCAAATCGGGTTATGGTCTTACGGTGGAAGATGAAATGAAAATGCTTCGAGTAATCAAACGGATGCAAAACGAATATCCTATAACCATAAAAGCCACTTTTTTGGGTGCTCATGCTTTTCCTTTAGCCTATAAAAATAATCATCAAGGGTATATTGATTTGATTATTAACGTTATGATTCCTGCTATTGCCAAAGAAAAACTAGCTGATTATATTGACGTATTTTGTGAAAGTGGGTATTTTTCTGTTTCTGAAACCGATCAAATACTAAAAGCGGGTATTGCTTATGGTTTGCAACCGAAAATACATGTCAATCAATTCAATGCTATCGGTGGTGTAACAGTTGGCGTTCAAAATAAGGCGCTATCTGTCGATCATTTAGAAATTATGAGTCAGGAAGATATAGAAGTGCTTCAAAATACCGATACAATGCCTGTTGCTTTACCATCTTGCTCTTATTTTTTAAGCATTCCATACACACCTGCGAGAGAAATAATGAGTGCTGGTTTGCCATTGGCATTAGCCACTGATTTTAATCCAGGCTCTACTCCTTCTGGAAATATGAATTTTGTAGTTGCAACTGCTTGCATCAAAATGAAAATGACTCCTGAAGAGGCCATCAATGCTGCAACAATAAATGGTGCTTATGCAATGGGAATTTCTAAAACGCATGGTAGCATTACGGTTGGTAAAAAAGCGAATTTAATTATTACAAAACCGATTCCTTCTTTCTACGAATTACCTTATGCTTTTGGCAGTAATCTTATTGATCAGGTAATTCTAAACGGTAAATTAGTATAAAAAAAAGGAACCCAAAATTTGGATTCCTTTCTATTTTTATCAATTCTTATTTTTTATTTCAAACTGAAACTTGATTTAGAAACTAGTTCTCCTTTGTCAAAAACATTTACAAAATAAGTTCCTTTTTCAAAATCTTGTCCAGGTAAATCTTGTGTTACATCAACCGATTTATTTTCGTATTGAACTACAGTAGAAAAACTATAAGTCAAAGATTTGTCACCAAATGACTCTGTTTTCTTTTCACCCAACACATTATTTTTAGCATCTATAACTTGAACATAATAGGTTTTATCACCTGTTTTTGCAACTTTATTTTCAGCAATGGTAAAACTAATTTTCAAAACATCTGCACGTCTTGCTTTTTCAGTTTCGATTTGTTTTCCTGAGCTTCTCATTTTGTAAGCAGCTGTTTTCAAGTTTGAAATTGTTAATTTTGATGCAATTTCAACCGTTTTTGTCAATTCTTCATTCTGACCAACCAATACTTCATTGTATTTTTTGGCTTCACCTAAGACCATAACCGTACTATCACGTTGTGTGGTAAGAGTTGCGTTTTCTTTCTTTAAAACTTCAACTTCTTGCATCAATCCTTTCATTTTGGTTTCTAATGCAAAAAATTGGTTTTTGTATTTTGCCATAGAGGCAACATCTCCTTTAGATTTTTTCAAATCCGAAATTAAATTGGTTACTTTTTCTCTTTCTGCGATTAATTCTTCAGACATCGAAGTGTTTTCAGCAATCGCAGCATCGTAAGTAGCTTTCAATTCTTCTAAATCTTTCATTACAGTTTCTTTCTCTGTTTTTGTACTTGAGATTACGGTTTGAAGCGCTTTTGCGTCAGAGGTCATTTTGAATATATACACTAGACTTCCTACTAGAAGTACAGCTAATATTGCAATAACCGCTTTTAAATTTGAATTGCTTTTTTGATTTTCCATAAGTTTTTTTATATTGTTTTAACAAAAATAATAATATTTAAGGTAATAACGTAAGTTTGTATGATTATATTACTTTTGTATGTTAATTTTTTTTTATGGATCGAATAATTTTGTTTTCAAATACTGATTTAGCCAAAATAACCAACCACAGAAGTGGCGAAATAAAATTTGGTGAAAAAATGTTTACAGTACCTAAAGATACTGATGCAAAAGACTATATTAAAGATTGTCCTGCGCGATATGTTTTATTAGGAATTCCTGAAGATATAGGTGTTCGTGCCAATTTTGGTCGTCCTGGTGCTGCTTCTGCTTGGGAAAGTGCTATAAAAAGTATTGCTAACATACAATACAATCAGTTTTGCAAAAGAAACCAAATACTTATTTTAGGACATCTTAATGTTGCCGAAGAAATGACTGCAGTTGAAAATTTAAATTTTCTCAATATCGCAGATAGAAAAAAATTAAGTGAATTGGTGGTAAAAATCGATAAAGAAGTAGCACATATAATATCTTTAATAATAAAATTGGGTAAAATCCCAATTATCATTGGTGGTGGACATAACAATTCTTATGGTAATATAAAAGGTGCTGCACTTGCTAAAGGAAAACCAATCAATGCTATAAATTTTGATGCCCATTCAGATTTTAGAATTCTAGAAGGAAGGCATAGCGGTAACGGATTTTCTTATGCTTACGAAGAAGGTTTCTTAAATAAATATTTTATTTTCGGTCTTCACGAGAATTATACTTCTAAAAAAGTATTGAGTATTATCAAAAAAATATATCAAAGGGTACAATATAATACCTATGATGAGATTGCCATACGAAAACAAAAAGATTTTGATGCTGAAATGACAAAAGCATTGAAATTTATTAATACAGATTGTTTTGGAATCGAGGTAGATCTTGATGCGATTCCTAATATTCCTTCTAGTGCTATGACTTTGAGTGGTTTTTCGATTGAGCAATTACGCCAGTTTGTACATTTTTTTGGTAAAAACAAAAATGCTACTTATTTGCATATTTGTGAAGGTGCGCCAGATTTGGGTGAAGAAAAAAACAATCAACTCGTTGGGAAATTAATTGGCTACTTGGTTACCGATTTTATGAAAGCTAATGATCCTACAGAAAGAATTATAAACAATATGATTGTTCAGTTTTAACAGATAAAAGTCACTTGAATTAAATAACCTATCTTTGTGCCCAATTTCAGCGTTTAAAAACTGAATAATTAAAACACATTATATGTTATTTGAAGATTTATCACTTTCTAAAAGTATCCAAAAAGCCGTTTTTGAAGAAGGCTATACCGAAGCAACACCTATACAAGAACAATCTATTCCTATCGTTTTAGCCGGAAGAGATTTAATTGGTTGTGCTCAAACAGGAACCGGAAAAACAGCAGCATTTGCAATTCCAATTATACATCAATTGCACCGAATTGTTGGTTCGACCAAAAAAGCAAAAGCCATACGAGCATTAGTCATTACTCCTACTCGAGAATTGGCTGTTCAAATTGGTCAGAATTTTGATCGTTACGGAAAATATACCAACTTAACCCAATTGACCATTTTTGGTGGTGTTTCTCAAATTCCTCAAGTAGATGTTTTGCGAAAAGGGGTTGATATATTGGTAGCAACTCCAGGACGATTACTAGATTTACACAAACAAAGTTTTATTGATTTAGACCATTTGCATACTTTAGTTTTAGACGAAGCCGATCAAATGCTTGATATGGGATTTGTAAACGATGTAAAAAAAATCGTGAAACTTACACCAAATAATCGTCAGACTTTATTATTTTCGGCTACTATGCCTATTGCTATTCGTGAACTTGCAGAAATGTTTCTGAAAGATCCAGCAACCGTTTCAGTTTCTCCTGTTTCATCAACAGCTGAAAAAGTAGAGCAAAGAGTATATTTTGTTGACAAAACCGAAAAAAGAAATTTACTATACCATTTAATCAGAAATGAAAAACTAGCAGATGTTTTGGTTTTTTCGAGAACCAAACACGGTGCAGATAATGTAGTAAAAGCATTGCGTAAACATGGTGTTGCTGCCGAAGCCATTCACGGAGACAAATCGCAATCGGCAAGACAACGTGTTTTAGATGCATTCAAAAATAAAGAAGTTGGTGTTCTTGTAGCTACCGATATTGCGGCTCGTGGTATTGATATTGATCAATTGCCGTTTGTTATCAATTTTGATTTGCCAAATATTCCAGAAACCTATGTGCATCGTATTGGTAGAACAGGTCGTGCAGGAAATGGCGGAATTGCTATTTCTTTTTGTAGTAAAGATGAAGAGCCGTACTGGAAAGATATTATGAAATTGATAAAAGTAGACGTAACTACAATATCAGACCATCCATATCCTTGGCATGCTGGCAGTCCAGAAGCAGAAGCAATAACACCACCAAAAAATTCTAATAGAAGTGGTGGCGCTCATAAATCTAGAAAATCAGAAGCTTCAAAACAAAATAAAAAACGTTGGTATTAAAGTAACTTCAACATTAATATTTAATATTAATCTATAGGTAATCGCAAAAGTTAATTTGAATTAAATCAATTCAAATTAACTGTTGCGATTTCTTTTTTTTGTATGTGTTGGTAAATCATTTTGAATAATTTTTCCGGTTCGAATGGTTTGATCAAACAATCGTTCATTCCAGATAATTCAACTTCTTCAGTAATTTCTTCTTTATCGTAAGCTGTTAAAGCAATAATTGGGGTATCAATACCAAGACTTCTAATTTTTTTGGTAGTATCATATCCGTTAATAATTGGCATACTTATATCCATTAAAATCACATCATAAGTATGAGTTTCTAAAAAATGCAAAGCCATAAAACCATCGCTTGCCATATCACATGGGATTTTATTTTTGTCCATGATTTTTTGAGTCACCAATTGGTTTATTTTATTGTCTTCTACTACTAATATGCGTATTGGATACTCAAAAGTCATATCGAAATTGGTATTGATCAATCCTTCTTCAATAAAATTATTTTTGGTTTCAAAAGCTATTGTAAAACTAAATGTAGTGCCTTTATTAATTTCGCTTTCAATTTGAATATTGCTTCCAAATAATTCTATAAGTTTCTTTACAATTGATAAGCCCAAACCTGTTCCTTGATAATCATTATCTTTTCGTTCTACTTGAACAAATTTATCATATATTTTTGCTTGGTCACTTATCGCAATTCCTACGCCATTATCACTGACTTTAAATTCTAAATAATGCAAAGAACCTTCTTCCTTTATTTGATTTACAGAAAGTTTTACAATGCCATTTGAAGTAAATTTTAATGCATTACTAACCAAATTCATTATGATTTGAGAAAGTCGAAGTTTATCTCCTATTAATACATTTGGGATATTTTTGTCAATTGCAATTTCCAATTTATTATTATGATTGGTTGCAATATAATTGACCGAATTGATGATGGTATTAATTTCATCTTTTAGAGTAAATGGTGAAGAAATCAGGACTAATCTTTTTTCTTCCATTTTATTCATTTGCAAAATATCATTAACTAATGAAAGGAGATATTGTGCCGAAAATTTTAACGAATTTAAATAAGGGCTATCTGCCAATTCTTTGTGTTCATCTGTGATAATATTGGTAATACCAACCACTCCGTATAATGGTGTTCGTAATTCGTGGGTTATAGTCGAAACAAATTGAGTTTTCAATCGAGAGGATTCTTCAGATTTATCAATAGCTGTTTGCAATTCGATATTTTTTTGAATCAGTTCTTTATTTGTTTTTTTTCTATAGGTAATATTTCGGTATAATGAAAATATTAATAACAATAAAACTAAACTAATCACAAAAAACAATATCGTGATGGTTTTGGATTCCTTTAGCTTTTGCAAATGATTTTCGTTTTCTAACTCAATACGTTCTAATTGTATTTTACTTTCATCTAACTCTATCTGAACAGCTGATTTTTCTAATGCTGTCTTATTTTCATCAGAGTAAGTTGCTTTATTTAATTGATCATATTTGTCTTTATATTGTTTAGCTAAAGCTAGTTGATTGTATTTTTTATAATGCTCTACTAGATTTTCGTAGGCATTAATTAAAAAACTACTCAGCTTACTTTGATTAGCAATTGCCACAGATTTAAGCATATATGCTTCACCAACCTTAGGATTATTGGTGTTGCTATTGTAAATCCCTAATAAAGAATTAAGTGTAAACTTGGCCTCGTCTTCTCCTTTTTTTTCTACATAATCCCGAACATCATTTACGTAGACAATTCCTTCTTGAAATTTATGCAAAGAAAAATAGGCACTTGCAATATTAAATTTTGTATAAGCAATTTGAATACTATCGTTTTTTGATATTGCAAAATCGAGTGATTTTTTGTAAAAACTTATGGCTTTGCGTACATCAATATTGGTGTAATAATAAGCACTTCCTAAATTACCATAAATCCAGTTTTTAAGTTGCTCATTTTCTGTTTTATCAGCATGTTGCAACGCCTTGTTGTAAAACTCTATGGCTCGTTTTGATTCTGAAAATTCATCATAAATAACCCCAATAGTATTGTAACTATGGGCTATTAAGTAATCATCATTTATCTTAAATGCACGAACCAAGGCTTTTTTAGAAAGATCTAAGGCTTGGTCATATTCACCGTTACTATAAAAAAGACTGGCTTTGTTTATTTGATCTTCTATGCTTTTTTTCTCTTCTTCTAATGTTTGTGAGTTGCTATTAAAGACAAAAAAAAACAAAAGAACTGTAATTATATTTTTCAATTAATAAATTTTTTATGTATGTGGTATTTTATAGATTAGTTTCTAATCAATTTTCTGTATTTCAATCGTTTAGGGGTTAAATCTCCACCCAATCGTTTCTTTTTGTTTTCTTCATATTCAGAGAATCCGCCTTCAAAATAATACACTTCAGAATTGCCTTCAAAAGCCAAAATATGTGTACAAATTCTATCCAAAAACCATCTGTCGTGAGAAATTACTACCGCACAACCTGCAAAATTCTCTAACCCTTCTTCTAATGCTCTAAGCGTATTGATATCCAAATCATTAGTAGGCTCATCTAGTAGCAATACGTTTCCTTCTTCTTTCAAAGTCATGGCTAAGTGCAATCGGTTGCGTTCTCCTCCAGAGAGTGTCGCTACTTTTTTGTTTTGATCGCTTCCTCCAAAATTGAAACGAGACAAATAGGCTCTAGAATTTACTTGTCGTCCACCCATCATAATCAATTCTTGACCATCACAGAAGTTTTCCCAAATCGATTTATTCACATCAATATTAGAATGTGCTTGATCGACATAGGCAATTTTAACTGTATCTCCAACAGAAAATTCACCTGAATCGGTTTCTTGTTCTCCCATAATCATTCTGAAAATGGTTGATTTTCCTGCACCATTGGGTCCGATAATTCCAACAATTCCAGCTTGAGGCAAGGTGAAATTTAAATTATCATATAATAATTTATCTCCAAATGCTTTGGCAACACCTTTGGCTTCAATAACATTGGTTCCTAATCGTGGCCCATTTGGGATATAGATTTCTAATTTTTCGTCTAGTTCTTTTTGATCTTCGTTTAACAGTTTATCGTAGTTCTGCAAACGAGCTTTTTGTTTGGTTTGACGACCTTTAGCGCCTTGACGTACCCAGTCTAATTCTCGTTCTAATGTTTTTCTGCGTTTTGAAGCCACTTTTTCTTCTTGCTCCATACGTTTAGATTTTTGATCCAACCAAGACGAATAATTTCCTTTCCACGGAATACCTTCTCCTCTATCGAGTTCTAAAATCCAACCTGCAACATTATCCAAAAAGTATCTATCGTGCGTTACGGCAATAACAGTTCCAGCATATTGTGCTAGATGTTGTTCTAACCAAAGTACACTTTCTGCATCTAAGTGGTTGGTTGGCTCATCAAGTAATAATACATCCGGTTGTTGCAATAATAGTCTGCACAATGCTACACGACGACGCTCACCACCAGAAAGATTTTTGATGGGTGTATCGCCTTCTGGTGTGCGTAAAGCATCCATGGCAATTTCGAGTTTGGTATCAATTTCCCAGGCACCAAGCGCATCAATTTTGTCTTGCAATGCCGCTTGACGATCCATTAACTTATCCATTTTATCGGCATCTTCATAGTTCTCTGGTAGCCCAAACAAATCATTAATGTTATTATATTCTTCCAAAACAGCCATCGTTTCGGCAACACCTTCACGTACTATTTCGATTACTGTTTTAGAATCATCCAAAATAGGATCTTGCTCTAAATAACCTACCGTATAACCAGGTTGAAAAACCACATCGCCTTGATAATTTTTATCAACACCTGCAATAATTTTCAATAATGATGATTTTCCAGAACCATTTAACCCTAGAATACCAATTTTTGCTCCGTAAAAGAAACTTAAATAGATATTTTTTAAAACAGGTTTATCTGCACCTGGATAGGTTTTACTCAATTTTTGCATTGAGAATATTACTTTCTTATCGTCTGACATTTTATAATATAATTTGGTATTTATTTTATTTCAACTTGCGAATTTACAAATAAAGCTGCAAATATATTACTTTATCATAATAAAGTAAGTTTTATGCTAAAACTCTATCATGTTGATTTAAAATGTTTACTACCATTTAAACTAGGAACTATGTAAATTATAAGAAAAATTACAAAACATTTTATAAGAAATAGATGTCAATCTTTGCAGCATGAAAATAATTTCATAACCTCAAATAACTTAAATGAAATCAAACTTACTAAACAAAGGAATAGTACTTTTATTATTCTTTTTTCAAAATGCTTTTTTTGGTCAGATTATCAACTTAGGAACTGCTTCTGATTTTGTCCTTTTCTCTTCTGTAGGCGCTGTAACAAATACCGGAATTTCGCATTTAACAGGAAATGTAGGGTCAAATAGTGGTTCTAGCACCGGTTTTGGAAACGTAGATGGCGTTATGAATGATTCTAATGGTGTTAGTGGTCAATGTGCCACTGATTTATCATTGGCTTATAATCAATTGCAAAGTGCTATTCCAACTTTTTTTCCTTCATCTTTATTAGGAAATGGACAAATTTTACCGTCAGGAGTTTATGCTATTCCAAGTGCCGCAATATTAAATTCACAATTAACTCTGAATGCGCAAGGCAATTCAAATGCGGTTTGGATTTTTCAAATTAATGGTGCATTTGCTTCTGCTGCAAATGCAGAAATAGTACTTTTAAATGGTGCTAAAGCATGCAATATTTTCTGGAAAATAGAAGGTTTAGTTAATCTAGCAGCAGGTACTAAAATGAAAGGAACTGTTGTTGCTCATAATGCTGCAATAACGATGAATACTGGTGTTTCATTAGAAGGAAGAGCATTAAGTACTACGGGTGCTGTAAATATTGATGGCGTTTTAATGTACACTCCCATAGGTTGCGGAAGTCCTGTCCTAAACGGACCAACTGCTCCTGATTTAAATGCAACTGCATGTTATGTTTTATTCTCCTCAAATGGTGCGGTCACAAATGCAGGCATAACAAATGCAACTGGAGATATTGGGACCAATGTAGGATTAACTACGGGTTTTTCAGCACAAAACGTTAATGGACAAATTCACGATATTCCAGATACTTCAACGGCACAAGCTGCTGCCGATTTGATTGGTGTTTATGACTATTTGAATTTGATTAATTATGATATTGAATTGTTATATCCTGCACAGTTTGGTAATAATTTGGTGCTTACGCCACATACTTATTTATTAAATGCAGCAACTGTATTTAATGGTAACTTGTATTTGAATGCACAAGGAAATGCAAATGCCGTTTTTATACTAAAAATTAATGGTGCTTTGAGTACCAGCACTTATGCCAAAGTGATTTTAACAAATGGAGCACAGGCAAAAAATGTATATTGGAAAGTAGATGGTGCTGCCTTAATCAATGATTATTCAGAAATAAAAGGAACTATAGTTGTCAATAATGGTGCTTTTGATATGACCACAGGTGTTACCTTAAACGGAAGAGCTTTTACAACCACTGGTGCTTTGAGTACAGCTGCTATAACTGCTACTCTACCTGTTGCCTGTAGTACATTTGCAACAACTTCATTCCAAACAAATCAAGTTGCAACGGTATATCCAAACCCTTTTGAATCAATTATTAATGTGATCGTAAATGATACACACAAATTAGAAAATGCAACTATACAGTTATATGATGTATCCGGTAGAAAAATAAAAACAGTTGCTATCACCTATCCAACAACTACTTTTTCGATTGACAATCTTACTGCTGGATTTTACTTTTATACTATTATTTGCAATAATAAAATTATTCAAACAGGAAAATTAATGTCAAAGTAAAAAATAATACCCTTTATAAAAATCCACTACAAACTAAAAGAGTAGTGGATTTTTTTTATCGGTATTTAAAGTCTTCCTTTTAGGGAACTAAACACCCAAGCATTGGCTAGAAACCCAACACCTACGGCTGCAAAACCCCAACCTGCTATATCATCATATCTAAAAGCGCCAAGACCAATCAACAATAATCCCATCAGAATCATTATTAATGTTGCCCAACCTAATATGGTATTTTTATTTGTTGCCATTGTTTAATTATTTTCGAGGATTGCAAATATCGGTAATTTATAATGAATTAGAATAATTGTAAATAAAAAAAAGATTTATTTCCTTCAATTGAATGAATTGAACTACTGAGGAATTAAAATTAATTTATTGAAATCTAATTAATCCATTTTATAAAGAGAGATAATTAATATTCACTTTAGCTTTAGCTTTATCTCAATAACTCTTACCCTAATTTCAATTCATAACGCTCATATTTTAATTTTCTATACAGAAACAGTTATTTTTCTATAGAGAAAAAGTTATATTTCTCTATATCTTTTTTATTTTTTCTGTACATCTTTTATTATATTTGTTACGCAGTTTTAAAAACTGGAACGTCATAAAACATAAAAAATGTCTATATCATTTAAATTAGTCCCGAAGAAAAATAATTTGGTTTCGCCACCACAAATAAAATATTATCCTTGCGCCGTAAGCAAAGCCACTGCTACACTTGATGATTTAGCAAAAGTAGTTGCTTCTCGTTCTACAATGAGTAAAGCCGACTGTTATGGAGTAATAATAAGTCTGACAGAAGCTATTGGTGAAGCGCTGGCTGATGGGAAAATTATAAAAATTGATGATTTAGGCACCTTTCAAATTACTTTGCAAGGCACGCCAGCGGATACTCAAGAAGAATTGGGCAAAGCCAACATCAAAAAGGCAAAAATTATTTACAAACCTTCGACAGAGATGAAAGTTCGTTTAAAAAAAATGGAGTTCAAGAGAATTCGATGAAAATCGTTTAACTAAAAATACCCACCAACATTTCTTTCAATAAATCACTATTGGACATAGCATTAGCACCCACTCCTTTGCTTTTTACATCAATATTGCGCAAGGTTGCTACAATTGCACTCACTTTTTTCATTGGGTAATTTTTAAGTGCAATATCATAGTCCTTCATAAAAAAAGGGCTAACTCCAAGTATTGGCGCAACCGTTTTAGGGTTTTTATCTTTTATACCGTGATATTTGAGTAATTTAATAAAAAAACTAAATACCAAACTCGTAGTTACTACCATTGGATTATCCTTAGGATTGTCAGCAAAATATTGTGCAATTTTATAGGCTTTAAGTTCATTTTTAGATCCCAAAGCATTTTGCAATTCGAACACATTAAAATCTTTACTAAATCCTATATTTTCTTCGATATGCTTGGCAGAAATGGCACTTCCTTTGGGTAAAATAATTTGCAGTTTTTCGAGTTCGTTGTTTATTTTGCTTAAATCATTACCTAAAAACTCTACCAACATGGCATTGGCTTTGGGTTCTATGGTATAGCCTTTGCCTTGCAAAACACGAGTAATCCACTGCCCTACTTGGTTGTCATAGAGCTTTTTGCTTTCGTACACCAAGCCATTTTTATCAAGGAGTTTGGTAACTTTTTTGCGCTTGTCTAGGGTTTTGTATTTATAACAAAACACCAATACTGTTGTTGCCATTGGATTTTCGGCATACGCTTCAAGCTTGTCAATGGTTTTGGTCAAATCTTGTGCTTCTTTAACAATGACTACTTGTCGTTCTGCCATCATTGGGTAACGTTTGGCAGTGCCAATAATGTCTTCAATTGTTACATCTCTTCCATACAAAACAGTTTGATTGAAACTTTTCTCATCTTCACTCAAGACATTTTCTTCAATATAATCGGATAGTTTATCAATATAATACGGTTCTTCTCCCATCAAAAAATAAATGGGTTTGATTTTTCCTTTATTTATATCTTCTACTATTTTAACAACATCATCCATTTTTTGAAAGCAATTATTTTAGAGTTGGCAGTTTGGCTAATTTCACTATTTTTGTTACATGCAAGCACTCAATTTTGACATGTATCCATTTCGATTCAAAAATAGTGAAAATAAAGTCTCTATTTTTGATGAAATCAGGAAAAAATTTATAATTCTCACTCCCGAAGAATGGGTTCGACAACATGTGGTACAGTATTTATTGCAAGAAAAAAAATATCCAAAATCATTGATTAATGTTGAAAAAGTACTGAAAATAAATGGTTTAGTCAAACGATATGATGTAGTGGTTTTTAATTCTGATGGTTCAATTCAAATCATTATAGAATGCAAAGCGCCTGAAATTAAAATAGCCCAAAACACTTTCGACCAAATTGCTCGCTATAATCTTGCTTTGCAATCAGTGTTTTTAATGGTCACCAATGGAATGGATCATTATTTTTGCCAAATGGATTTAGAGAATCAAAAATATATTTTCTTGGAAGAATTGCCCAATTTTACGCTATGAAATATCCTCATTTCATATCACAAAACAAAATAGGCTTATATCTTACCGTATTTGCTTTTATTACTGCAATTGTAATGAAACCTGCGCTATGGCTTTCTGATCCATCATTTCCGTTAGTGCCTGTTTTAGAAAGTTTTCCAATTCCATCATTATGGGTAAGCAAATTTATTTTAGGCTTTTTTCTTCTTGGCTTGCTGCTTTTTACTATTTCTCAAAATAAAATAGTGTCATTTGTAGTACTTTCATTGGTAACTTTTCTATTTCTGACAGATATCAATAGGTTACAGCCTTCGTTTTATATTATGGCGTTGTTGCTTTTTTGTTATGCTTTTCAAGAGAAAACAAAATCGTCTAAGCAATTGGTTGTTTTGTTATTTGCCGCTGTTTATTTTTGGAGTGGTATTCATAAATTAAATCCTCATTTTCTTGAGGTTTGGCTCAATGGACTCAATAAACGAATTCCTTTTGTACCCTATTTTTTAAGAGTTGGGTTTACCTATGCTATTCCGTTTTTGGAAGCTGGATTTGGATTGGCGCTGCTTTTCAAATCTACTCGAAAAATAGGTTGTTTATTCTTGATTTTGATGCATTTGATCATTCTAACTGCTTTTGTTTTTATGAAAACAGGCAGTAATGTGGTGCCAATAAATGTTTTGATGATAGGTGTATTATTGACTACTATTTATCCTGTAAAATCAACTTTTAAAGAAACAATTGGCTTTTCAATTCAAAAATCATTTTTAATAGTATTAATTTGGTTGCTTCCTATTACTAACTTTTTCGGATATTGGGATCACTTTGTATCGTTTAGTATTTTTAGTGGAAAACCAAAATATGCTTATCTTGTAATTAATGATGCACATCTTGAACAAGAGCTACCTAAAGAAATAAGACCTTATATTATGGAGTATAACAATCAGAAAATAATTAGCATTAGCGGTTTGGCATTTGATACCAAGGCTATTATGATTTATCCAGAAACAAGAGTCTATGAAAAAATTAAAGATTATTTTGATTCCTTTTCGAGTACAAAAGATAAAAAAGCAACTACATTAGTCGAATTTTAAATATGAAAATAGCCGTTGTAATTCTCAATTGGAATGGAGCAAAATTGTTAGAGCAATTCTTGCCTTCTGTAGTGGCTTTTTCAAAAGAAGCCACAATTTATGTTGCCGACAATGCCTCGACCGATGATTCTATTGCTGTTGTTAAGTCGAAATTTCCAACGGTTCACATTATTCAAAATACTGCTAATTTTGGTTTTGCTGAAGGATATAATCAAGCTTTACAACACATTAGCGCCGATGTTTATGCTTTAGTCAATTCAGATATTGAAGTCACCGAAAATTGGTTGTTACCTATAATCAATACTTTTAATAACGACCCGCAAACCGCTATTATTCAGCCTAAAATACTCGATTTTAAAAACAAAACCTTTTTTGAATATGCTGGTGCAGCAGGTGGATATATCGACCAATTTGGATATCCGTTTTGTAGAGGTCGTATTTTTGAAACCATTGAAAAAGACCAAGGTCAATACAATGATGATTGTGAAATCTTTTGGGCTTCTGGCGCTTGTTTTTTTATTCGAAGTGAAGTCTATCATTCCTTAAAAGGATTTGATGCCGACTTTTTTGCACATCAAGAAGAAATAGATTTGTGTTGGCGAGCATTCAATAAAGGTTATAAAATAAAATATCTTGCCCGCTCAACCGTTTATCACTTTGGTGGTGCAACCTTGCAACAAGGTAACCCTAAAAAAACGTTTTTGAATTTTAGAAATTCCTTGTTGATGCTCACCAAAAACCTTCCTCAATCTTCCTTAATCTGGATTCTTTTTTGCAGATTGGTGTTGGATGGTATTGCCGGAATTCAATTTTTATTTAAAGGAAAAGGATTGCATTTTGTAGCCATCTTAAAAGCGCATTTTGCTTTTTATGCATTGTTTATGGGAGCGTATAAAAAAAGAGATAAAAAACAATCGAAATCATACTATAAAGTAAAAAGTATCGTTTTTACTTATTATTTCAAGAAAGGCACAGTTTTTGGTAAGCTGTTTTAACATAAATTTAAAACTTATTTTAATTAATTAAACGCACATAAACCCTTAACTTTGTAAAACATTTAAAACTATCCTTATGAAAAAAATCCTTTTAGCCTTATCAATAGTTGTTTTATTAGCTTCAACTTCTTGTGGAACCAAGAAAAAAATTAGTGCTTTGGAAGCAAAAAATAAAGAAATTCAAGATTTATTGAATACTGCCACTGTAAAATTGAATACATGTTTGACAGAAAAAGAATCAATGGCAAGTCAAATGGATTTCTTGAAGAAAAACAATTCAGACTTGATTAACAATATGGGCAATATGACTACTTTGTCTACTCAAGGTGCACAAAATATTGAGAAAGCACTAGAAACCATCAAAGAGAAAGATTTGAAAATCACCAGAATGCAAGATGCTTTGACCAAAAAGGACAGTGTTACCTTGGCTTTGGTAACTAGTTTGAAAAGTTCTGTTGGAATTTCTGATCCAGATATTGAAGTAAATGTTGAAAAAGGGGTCGTTTTTATCTCTATTGCTGATAAATTATTATTTAAAAGCGGTAGTTATTTAGTTAGCGACAGAGCAAAAGAAGTTTTGGGTAAAGTAGCTAAAGTTATCAACGACAAACCTACTTTTGAATGTATGGTAGAAGGTCATACTGATAATGTTCCTTTTACAGGAAATGCCATCCTTATTGACAACTGGGATTTGAGTGTAAAACGTTCTACTGCCATTGTAAGAGTATTGACTAAAGATTTAAAAGTAAATCCTGCACAATTGATTGCTGCTGGACGTGGAGAATTTATTCCTTTGGTCGCCAACAATTCTACCGAAAACAGAGCTACAAATAGAAGAACTCGTATTGTGATTTTACCAAAAATCGATGAGTTTTATGATATGATTGAAAAAGAAATGAAAAAACCAGCTAAAAAATAACATTGGTTTTGCTTATAAAAAAAACGTCTTGAGTTTCTTCAAGACGTTTTTTTTATGCTTTTATGTTTGATTATAAAATATCCAAACTTCCTTTGCCTTCTCTTATTACAACGGGTTCATAACCTGACAAATCAATGATAGTAGAACCTATATTATCACCATATCCACCATCAATAACCATATCAACAAGGTTTTGCCATTTCTCAAAAATCAGTTCAGGATCGGTAGAATATTCTAAAACCTCATCGTCATCATGAATAGAAGTTGATACTATAGGGTTGCCTAACATTCTAACAATATCTATAGCTATGTTGTTGTCGGGAACACGAATACCCACTGTTGTTTTCTTTTTAAACTCTTTTGGCAAATCATTATTCCCAGGTAAAATAAAAGTATATGGTCCAGGTAATGCTCTTTTTAGTAACTTAAACGTTGAGGTGTCAATTTGTTTTACATAGTCAGAAATATGACTCAAATCGGAACACACAAAAGAAAAATTGGCTTTCTCTAATTTGATTCCTTTAATTTTTGCAATGCGTTCCAAAGCTTTGGTATTGGTAATATCACAACCCAAACCATAGACCGTATCGGTTGGATATATTACCAATCCCCCATTTTTTAATACCTCAACCACTTTTTTGATTGCTGCTTCGTTGGGTTTGTCTTCGTATATTTTTATAAATTGAGCCATTTTTTTTTGTTTAAAGTTTATAGGTCTAAGGCTAAAAGTCTTTTTCATAGATGACTTTCAATCCTAAACTAGAAACACATTTTTTACCCTATCACATCCAACTTTGCAAATCGTAATAACAATTTTTTGATTCCTCCTACTTCAAATTTAATCTCCGCTTTTTTGTCGGCACCAACACCTTCCAAATTGATAACTTCGCCTTTGCCAAATCGTTCATGCATGACAATATTTCCGGGTACTAACTTATTGTCAAATAAATTAGCACTTCCAGAATTGCTGCTAACAGGTTTCAATTTACGAATGTTAATATCTGATTTGGGTTGATTATCCGTGATGTATTTCGGTGGTGTTCCTCCTACTGGTTTTGCCAATCGCAGTTTTGTTTTATCAACATCGCCAAAAATATCAGAATCAATCATCGGTTTGTAACGATAATTGCTTTCTTCGGGAGTCAAATATTCTAAATACTGACCATCTATTTCTTCTATAAAACGCGAAGGTTCACTATCGGTTAATTTTCCCCAACGGTAACGTGATTGGGCATACGTCAAATAGGCTTGTTTTTCGGCACGAGTTAAGGCGACATAAAACAAACGACGTTCTTCTTCTAATTCGCTTCTGGTACTCATTGACATTGCACTCGGAAACAAATCTTCTTCCATACCTACCACAAATACATACGGAAATTCTAGTCCTTTTGCTAAGTGAATAGTCATCAATGCTACACGATCATCATCGCCAGTATCTTTATCTAAATCGGTTGCCAGCGCTACATCTTCCATAAATTCTGACAAAGCACCTCGAGCACCATCAATTTCTTTTTGCCCTTCGGTAAAATCTTTGATTCCGTTGAGTAATTCTTCAATATTTTCAATACGAGCAATACCTTCTGGAGTTCCGTCTTTTTTGAGTTCTTGCACCAATCCTGTTTTTTTGGCCACGTGATCGGCAAGATAAAAAGCATCTTGATTCTCATTTATCACCTGAAAACTCTGAATCATCGTTACAAAATCTTGCAACTTGGCTTTAGTACCCGAATTCAGTTTCAAATCGATTTTATCAATGTTTTGCATCACTTCAAAAATCGAACGTTTGTAATGATTGGCTGCAATTGTCAATTTTTCGACAGTTGTATCGCCAATGCCTCTTGCGGGATAATTGATGACACGAATCAAAGCTTCTTCGTCTTTCGGATTAATTACCAGTCGCAAATAGCACAAAACATCTTTTATTTCTTTGCGTTGGTAGAATGACAATCCGCCGTAAATTCGATAAGGAATATCTCTTTTTCTGAGCGCATCTTCCATAGCACGAGATTGTGCATTGGTGCGATAGAGAATAGCAAACTGACCATTGGTCATTTGTTGGGTCATTTTTTGTTCCCAAATGGTGCTGGCTACAAAACGACCTTCTTCTCCATCGGTAATACTGCGGTGAATTTTTATTTTGTTTCCCAAATCATTGGCTGTCCAAACAACTTTGTCTAAACGCGTTTTATTTTTTTCGATTATCGAATTGGCGGCTTCTACAATATTCTTGGTCGAACGGTAGTTTTGTTCCAAACGATAGGTTTTAACACCTTCATAATCTTTTTGAAAATTCAATATGTTGTTGATATTGGCACCACGAAAAGCATAAATACTTTGTGCATCATCACCAACGACACAAATGTTCTGAAACCGATCAGACAATGCTCTCACTATCAAATACTGCGAATGATTGGTATCTTGGTACTCATCGACCAAAATGTAACGAAATCGGTCTTGGTATTTGGCCAACACATCCGGAAAACGATTTAGTAATTCGTTGGTTTTCAAAAGCAAATCATCAAAATCCATAGCACCAGCTTTGAAACATCGATCAACATAGTTTTGATAAATTTCGCCCAATCGAGGTTTTTTGCTCATAGCATCGGCTTCTTGCAACTCGGGATTATTGAAATAGGCTTTAACGGTGATTAAAGAATTTTTATACGAAGATATTCTGCTTAGTATTTGTTTGGGTTTGTAAATGTCTTTGTCCAATTGCATTTCTTTGATTACTGCCGAAATTAGTCGTACTGAATCTTGTGTGTCATAAATCGTGAAGTTGGAAGGATATCCCAATTTATCTGCTTCAGAGCGAAGAATTCGAGCAAAAACCGAGTGAAACGTTCCCATCCACAAATTCTTAGCTTCATTGGTTCCAACAATTTGAGCAATACGGCTTTTCATTTCTCGTGCGGCTTTGTTGGTAAACGTCAAAGCCAAAATACTAAAAGCATCAACTCCTAAACTCATCAAGTAAGCAATTCGAACGGTTAGTACACGCGTTTTTCCAGAACCAGCACCAGCAATAATAATCATTGGCCCATCTTTTTGAAGAACAGGTTCTTGTTGGGCATCGTTAAGTTGAGAAATGTATTGTTGCATGCGTCTTAAAAGTATTTTTACAAAAATAGGGTTACAAAACGTTTATTACAATTAAAAGTTGATTGAATTATCAACTAAAATTATATTTTTGCTCCAATTAAAAAATCAACATGGAAACGACAAAAATTATCGAATTACTTTCTTATACAATTCCGTCATTAATTACAGGTGGAGTTGCCTATTATTTGTTTACCGCTTATTTTAAAGACCAACAAAACACACGCCGATGGTTGTTGCAAAAAGAATCTCAAAAAGATGCTTTGCCTCTGCGTTTACAAGCTTTTGAGCGTATGGTTTTGTTTCTAGAACGCATCAATCCTACCAAATTGTTAATCCGCATTGCTCCTATTACCCAAGACAAACACAGTTACGAAAATTTGGTTATTGCCCAAATCGAGCAAGAGTTTGAGTACAACTTGATACAACAAATTTATATGTCTGACGAATGTTGGACTATTATTCTCACTGCCAAAAATGCGACTATACAAATGATTCGTAAAGCCAATATGAGCGAACGTGTAGACAGTGCCGACAAATTGCGTGAAGTGATCTTGAGTGATTTAATGGAAAAAGCGACACCAAGTAGCGCCGCTTTGAGTTATTTGAAGAATGAGTTGAATGAGTTTCTTTAATTGTATCTCTTAACATGAGCAACACCATTGAGAGTATGTGTTCCTACAGGATCATTATAAGTGCCATTAAAAGTCATATCGATAAACTCACCAACTGCACCAAAACTATTTAAATGGAACTGCATTGTATTTATTATACTATCATAAACAAGAATATTATTTCCTTGACCTTGAATTGTGAATTGACTAGTAGTATAAATTCCTGGAGTAAAAATGTTTTCTCCATATATAAATAAAGAATCATTTTGATCACCTCCAGAAAAATAAATTCCCCCATCTTCACCACCTCTAACATTTTGAATTAAAAACACTGTTGGATTATTATCTAATTGATAAGATATAAACTCTGTAATGGTATTACAAGCATTTAAGCTTCCAATATTAATTATTGGAGAGGTGAAATTATAAGCTATTGAATCCGTTGATTGTAGATTTTCATAATCTATACCTTTAAGTTTAAAATTTGTTGCAGAATTACAATAAGTTGTATCGAAACTAAAGGCACCATTTGTTACAGTTGTTAGCAATGTTTGATTTCCATAATCTAAAAATACATAACCATTGGTTACATTGGTATTATCACACTTTAATAAATTTCCTTGTACTGTAGTTGTCAAAATAGCTCCAGAATTTAAAACAATATCAGGTAAAACCGTATTGATAGAAAATGGACCAATACTCATTGTATTTATAGGTAAATTTGAGCATTGAGATAAAGAATAAATATTTAAAGTCAAGGTTTGATTGGCAGGAATCAAACCAGAAACTTGTCCATTATTGTCAGTAACTCCTGTTCTTTCATTAAAGTACGTTAAACCAACAAGTAAATTTGATATAGGGTTTCCGTTAGTGTCAAGCACTTTAACAGTTAAAGTTACTGTAGGAAATTGTGCATCACAATTCCACCAACTAAAATGGCTCACATTACCTACATACTTATTCCCGTTTTTTGTAGCTGAACCTTCTTGTTTCCAATAGCCATTTTCTTCATCAAAATGCCACAAAGGAATGCTGCTTGGTGCAGTTGCTAGTTGCGAAGCCTCTATTGGCATATTAATTTGAGCCGTATGTGTTTTGGCAATTTGCAGTTTTTGTCCTGCACTTCCTTTAAGTTCTACTTGCATCATCCCAAAAGTTTCCAGCACTTTGGCTGAACCATCAGTGGCTTGAGCATATAACATTCCAGGCATTAAACTACTGATGTTTTCATTTGATGCTGCTAAATGAAACATAGCAACAGCTACACTTCCTGAATAGGCAACGCCAGCTTCTGTTTCGAAAGCGCCATCAAAAACGACTTTTGTCCCTGAAGGAAGTGCTACTTCGCTAGCAACTCCTGATTGAATGGTGGCCAAAGGTGTATTTGGAATCATCATAATACGAACATTATTTTTGCCATTAGTTGGAACCATTGCTCGTGAACCATCAATAAATCCTGCTTTCTTGGCTATGATGTAAGCAAAACGCTCGTTGACATTGGCTTGATTGATGATAAAAACACCATTCATATCAGTTTGAACCGTTGACGTTCCTATTTTTACAGCTACATTCGGAATTGGTTGGTTGTTGGTATCGACCACTTGACCAATAAAATCTCTATCGGCTTTTGCTCCAAAATTTTCAGAAAAATTGGTATTGTTGTTCGTATTAGTAGTATCATCATCATTTGGATTACAACTCGAAAAGGCAATCGACAACACTAAAAGGGCAAGTAAAATTTGAAATTTTTTCATAGGATATTGTATTGGTTTTTAAATATAATGAAATTTAAATCGGATTTATAATAAATTATTTAAAAATGAATTGAATGAGTTTCTTTAATTGTCTCAATATTCTTACTCCTTCACAAATTTCCCATTCCAATTGCCATAATTAGTAGAAAGTAAAACAATATAAATACCTTTTTGTAGTTGACTTACATCTAAAGTAGTTGTGTTTTCTGTTTTTTGTATTAGTACAATTTGCCCTAATGAGTTGGCAATTGTGATACTATTAACATTAACATCAATATTCTCCGGAAGTTTTAATTTTAAAATATTTTTCGCTGGATTTGGATACAATGTAATCCCTTTTTCAAGAGTTGCCACAGTATTAGTACTTAAACAACTTACAGTTAAATGCAAAACCATTGTTGTTGTAGTACCACATTCATTAGTCATTAAGCACTTATAATTACCTGCATCATTTGCAGTTAGATTGGTAAGATTTAAAACCGCTGTCGTTTGCCCAGCAACGTTTATATTATTTTTTAACCATTGATAACTAGTAGCATTTGTGTTTTGAACATCATAAGTGAAAATACTGCCTACACAACCATCGAAAGTGTCTACAACAAACTCTTGATAGGATGGTTTGCGACATACCTCTATAAAGTTTAATAACCTATTGGTATTAAAAGGAATGTTAGCATTAATTGTATTTACAACTGTATTATTTGAGGGATCAAATTTAAATGGATTATTTTCGCCAGTACCCATATAATACCCATTGCTTGTTTTCATTAATGATATAGGATTACTACCAGAATCCGCGAATGTGCCATTATTATTTATAGGGCCAAAATCATATAATTTATTTATTACATTAGTTGCAGGAGTATACTCAAACAAAGTACCATTGTGCGTGGTATAAGTAATGCCATTATTTGGGTTTAAAAAAATATTTGTGCCGCCATTTCTGCAACCACCATACAACTTACCGTTACCACCATTAACTAAAGGGTATGGTAATGAACCAAGGTTATTCTCGTCAAAGGTTATTTTTTTTGTAAAAACATTCGTTGCGGTATCAAACTCAAACAAAGTACCTGCGTTATAAAAACCACCTCCTCCCAATGTCACTCCATATAATTTGCCAGGTAATGCTTCTATTAAACCTCCTGCAGGAGCAGAACCATCATATGTATTGCAATTCAATCGATACACGATTTGCGATATATTTGTAGCGAGGTCAACTTTAAAAATAGTGCCTTGCTGGTAGTATGGAGGATTGCCTTGGCAGGCTGTAGACGATATAGTAGTCCCATACAAATTTCCGTTTGAAGCTTTCATAATTTCTCCATATATCGTTACGTTATCAGTAATGCCAGTGCAATAAGTAAGTACTTCAGTATTGATATTATAGTAGTAGACATTACTATTACTACCATATAGTTTTCCAGGCAAAGGTTCTATTAGACCGGTTAAAGGCCCTGAACTTGTAATATTAAAATGAAATAACACTCTAAAATGATTTATTTCTAAATCATATTCATACAAAACTCCTAAATCATTTGTGCCACCATTGAAAGTTACGCCATATATTTTTCCGTTGGATGCTTGAAATAATTTGCTTGTTGGATTTCTCCCATCACTAATATTAAACTCGTGCATTTTTACAGGGTTTTGCCCATTAATGTCGTATTTGGTAATATTTCCATAATAAGCAGCACCAAATGGTTCAATTTGATCATTGTTAACACCCCACAATTCTTTTTGGGCAATGCAAGTACTTATTGAAAGTAAAAATAAAAGTATATTTTTTTTCATAATGATTTTTGGATTTAAGATCGCTGTCATTTTCTAATGGCTTATAACATTTGGATCACAACTCGAAAAGGCAATCGACAACACTAAAAGAGCAAGTAAAAATTGGAACTTTTTCATAGGATATTATTGGTTTTAAACAGGATGAAATAAGGTTGATACCGTTGCGTTATAAAAAAACACAACCCATAACAAAGATAACACAAGTTGGTGTTTTAATATCCTATGAATGAGAATTTGAAGCGTTTGAATTAGAATTCGATGGGTTTGACCGAGAATTCGATGAAATTCAATTTATTTTATCTGGAATAATTCGGAGCTTCTTTTGTAATTGTCACATTATGTGGATGACTTTCGCCAATGCCGCTTGTAGAAATTCTCACAAATCGTCCTGTTTCTTGTAAAGTAGCAATATCTTTTGAACCACAATAGCCCATTCCGGCACGAAGTCCGCCAATGAATTGTTGCATACTTTCGTTAAGTTCGCCTTTGTATGGCACACGACCCACGATTCCTTCTGGAACTAGTTTTTTGATATCGTCTTCCACATCTTGAAAATAGCGGTCTTTAGAACCGTCTTCCATCGCTTCAATAGAACCCATTCCGCGATAGGATTTGAATTTTCTTCCTTCAAAAATAATAGTTTCACCAGGCGATTCTTTGGTACCTGCCAAAAGTGAACCCAACATTACACAATCTGCACCAGCGGCAATTGCTTTTGGAATATCGCCAGTATAGCGAATACCACCATCGGCAATTACAGGAACTCCAGAACCTTTTATGGCTGCAGCCACTTCTAAAACTGCAGAAAATTGAGGAAAACCAACACCAGCAACTACTCGTGTGGTACAAATAGAACCTGGACCAATACCGACTTTTACTCCATCAGCTCCATTTTCTACTAAATAAAGTGCCGCTTCGGCTGTGGCAATATTACCCACAATCACATCTAGAGTTGGGAATTTGGCTTTTACTTGTTTCAAGACATCAACAACACCTTTGGTATGTCCGTGAGCGGTATCAATAATTACGGCATCAACTCCTGCATTTACTAGAGCCGTGGCTCTTTCTAAAGCATCGGCAGTAACTCCAAGTGCAGCTGCAACTCGAAGTCGTCCGAAAGAATCTTTATTGGCGTTTGGTTTTTGAGTGAGTTTGGTGATGTCTCTAAAGGTTATTAATCCGACTAATTTATAATTGGCATCGACTACGGGTAGTTTTTCGATTTTGTTTTGTTGCAAAATTCCTTCTGCTTCTTGCAATGTGGTTCCTACTGCTGCTGTTACGAGATTTTTGGATGTCATCACTTCTAATATAGAACGTGAATTGATTTTCTCGAAACGCAAGTCTCGGTTGGTGGCTATTCCTTTTAAGATTCCGTGTTCATCAACAACAGGAATTCCGCCAATTCCGTGTTCTTTCATTAGCATTTTGGCATCGCCAACGGTTGCTGATAATGGTAATGTTACAGGATCAATGATCATTCCGCTTTCGGCACGTTTTACTTTACGAAC
Organism: Flavobacterium sp.; assembly: GCA_043731625.1. GTDB lineage: Bacteria > Bacteroidota > Bacteroidia > Flavobacteriales > Flavobacteriaceae > Flavobacterium. Next base: position 50,567 of record JAYTIV010000130.1, read on the forward strand.
TTTGGCAGCTTGTTGCTCAATGGTCATATTTTTATGGAGTACTCCAATTCCGCCTTCTTGTGCCATTGCAATTGCCATAGCACTTTCGGTAACGGTATCCATTGCGGCAGAAACGATGGGAACATTTAAAGTAATATTTCTAGAAATTTTCGACTGAATATTGACTTCGCGTGGTAATATTTCGGAATAATTTGGGATGAGCAGTACATCGTCATAGGTTAAACCTTCTCCAACGATTTTTGTAGTGTGTGCTTTCATTGCAATTTTAGTTTGTGCTGAACTTGGTTCAGTATTGTAGTTAAATTGCGAGCAAATATAGTGAAAATTTGAATGTGTTTTTAGAAAAAAGAAAATAGATTATAGACCAAATAATGATTTCTAAAGTCCCTTTCTTGATGGTTTAGCCCAGATAGTAATGGAAAGCATTTTGAAATTGAGATTTAGTTTTTCTTGCTAGAAAAAAGCGACTGAAAGAAGCTCTTTTTGTAGCATAGAAAAATAAATGGAAATGAAAAATCTTGTAATGAATAGCTGGAAATGGCTTCTAATGAAACTCGCCAAATAGTTTTGTGGCTTCGTTATAAGCGCTTTCAAAACTCATTGGACTGGTATGGGTATTGGCTTTTTGTTGGGTGAAATAGGACAACATTTTTTCGGTGGGCATGTTGCCTGTCAAATCGTCTTTTGCCATTGGACAACCGCCAAATCCCTGAATGGCTCCATCATAACGACGGCAACCTGCTTTGTAGGCAGCATCGATTTTCTCGAACCATTTGTCTGGCGTGGTGTGCAAATGAGCACCGAACTCGATGTGTGGATATTGCGAAATTAAGTTTGAAAATAAATATGAAATTACGTCTGGTGTGGAACTTCCAACAGTGTCTGATAAAGACAAAATTTTCACACCCATTTGGGCTAATTTTTGGGTCCACTCACCTACTATTTCTACATTCCAAGGATCGCCATAAGGGTTTCCGAAACCCATTGAAATATAGGTTACCACTTCTTTATTGGTTGCATCTGCAATTGCTAGAATTTCTTGAAGTGTGATGAGACTTTCGGCTATGGTTTTATGGGTGTTTCGCATTTGGAAATTCTCGGAAATAGAAAAAGGAAAGCCTAAATATTGAATTGCTGCGTGTTGCGAAGCCGAAATTGCTCCTTGTGTGTTGGCAATAATAGCTAGTAATTTGCTTGAAGTTTGAGACAAATCGAGTTGTGCCAAAACTTCGGCAGTGTCTTGCATTTGTGGAATGGCTTTTGGCGAGACAAAACTTCCGAAATCTATCGTATCAAAGCCTACTCGAAGCAAAGATTGTAGGTAAGCCACCTTTCGTTCAGTAGGAATAAAAGGTTTTATGCCTTGCATTGCATCGCGTGGACATTCTATAATTTTGATGTTATTTTCCAAAGTTTTTTGAATTGCAAAGTTTCAAAGTTACAAAGTTTTTTTGAGTAATGCGGTATTGATTTCTTTGATCAATTTTGGTCCTTCATAGATAAAACCGGTATACAATTGAACTAAACTTGCGCCAGCTTTTAATTTTTCTAATGCATCTTGAGCTGAATGAATACCTCCAACACCTATAATAGGAAACGAGTGATTGCTTTTTTCTGATAAAAATCGGATGACTTCTGTAGCACGTTTGGCTAATGGTTTTCCAGACAAACCACCAATTTCATTTTTGTTTTCAGAGATTAGTCCTTCGCGAGAAATGGTGGTATTGGTCGCTATCACACCTGCAATTTTGGTTTCGTTGACGATATCAATGATATCTAGCAATTGCTCATTGGTTAAATCGGGTGCAATTTTGAGCAATATGGGTTTGGGGTTTGCTTTAAGGTTGTTTTTATTTTGTAATGTTTGCAACAAATCGGTCAAAGGTTTTTTATCTTGTAATGCTCTAAGATTAGGTGTGTTGGGCGAACTTACATTGACTACAAAATAATCAACATAATCAAACAAAGCATCAAAACAAATTTCATAATCCTGAACCGCATTTTCGTTGGGCGTGAGTTTGTTTTTTCCAATATTTCCGCCAATTAATATATTTTTATTTGACTTTAATCGCTCTACTGCTTCTTTTACGCCACCGTTATTAAATCCCATTCGGTTGATAATTGCCGAATCTTCTTTGAGTCTGAATAATCTTTTTTTAGGGTTTCCTTCTTGACCAATAGGTGTTAATGTCCCTATTTCTATAAATCCAAAACCAAAATTGGAAAGCTCCTTATATAATTTGGCGTCTTTATCAAAACCAGCAGCAAGGCCAACTGGGTTTTTGAATTTTAAACCAAATACTTCTCGTTCTAACCTTTTGTCTTTGACCTCATATAATGCTCTAAAAAGTGATGAGAATCCAGGAATTTGTGATACTAATCGGATAATCCTAAAAGTAAAATAATGAACTTCTTCTGGGTCAAACCAAAAAAGAATAGGACGTATAAATAGTTTGTACATTTTGTAGTAGTTGTTTAATCTGAACAAGTTTCAGATTCTAGTCGTTTTCATTTGCAAAAGTATAAAATTAGGTCTAACTTTTATTTTCTAATAACGGCACAAATTTAAAATCTCCCAACTCGTGTTTCTCGAATTGCGTTTCGTTTTTACGAATTAACAAAGTCATTACCTGATTAACTTCACCAATTGGAATGACCAATCGTCCTCCTATTTTGAGTTGTGCCATCAATGGTTTTGGAATGATTGGTGCGCCAGCAGTTACAATAATACTATCAAATGGAGCATGATTAGGCAATCCTTTGTAACCATCACCAAACGAAAGATGCTTGGGTCTTATCCCTAATTTGGGTAATAATGTAGATGTTTGTTTGAACAATTCGTTTTGGCGTTCAATGCTGTAAACTTTGGCACCCATCAAACATAAAACTGCCGTTTGATATCCAGAACCTGTACCAATTTCTAATATTTTATGGTCTTTTTTTACTTCTAATAATTGACTCTGAAAAGCAACCGTGTAAGGTTGAGAAATAGTTTGCCCTGCACCAATTGGAAAAGCTTTGTCTTGATAAGCATAATCTTCAAAACTCGAATTCAAAAATAAATGTCTCGGAATTTTTTTGATAGCTTCCAAAACGTTTTTATCGGTAATTCCTTTTTCTGTTAAAAGGGTTACTAATTGATTTCGAAGTCCTTGATGTTTGGCAGTATCTTTCAATTTTAATATTTATTTATTTTGGTAAAAATAGAAAACAAATATGCAATTATCAATTCCCTTTTAATGAAAATTTATTTCCTTTTCAGGTGAAGCAATTATTAATTAATTTCTACTTTTGTTAAAAATCAATGCTATGTTAAAAATAGGAGTTTTAGGTGCTGGACATTTAGGAAAAATACACTTACGATTGTTAGAACAATCCGACAAATATGAATTGGTTGGGTTTTATGATGAAAATCTTGAAAACGGAGCCAAAATAGCTTCAGAATATGGGTATCGACAATTTTTAACCATCGCAACACTTATTCACGCGGTTGATGTTGTTGATATTGTGACACCTACACTTTCGCATTATAAATGTGCAAAAGTTGCTATCAAATCAGGAAAACATGTTTTTATAGAAAAACCAATTTCGAATACAGTTGCCGAAGCCGAAGAAATTATAGCCCTATCAAAAGAATATAATGTAAAAGGGCAAGTTGGTCATGTAGAACGTTTCAATCCTGCCTTTAAAGCAGTTAAAGAAATGATAGACCAACCAATGTTTATAGAAACCCATCGATTGGCAGAATTTAATCCGCGTGGCACTGATGTTCCTGTAGTTTTGGATTTGATGATTCACGATATCGATGCTATTTTGAGTGTTGTAAAATCGAAAGTTAAAAAAGTCAACGCTAGTGGTGTTTCGGTTTTGAGTCAATCGCCAGATATTGCGAATGCTCGAATTGAATTCGAAAACGGTTGTGTAGCCAATATTACTTCTAGTAGAATTTCGATGAAGAATATGCGTAAATCACGATTTTTTCAAAAAGACGCTTATATTTCTGTAGATTATCTTGACAAAGTTTGTGAAGTGGTCAAAATGAAAGATGCACCAGAAGAACCAGGAGATTTTGATATGATTTTGCAAAATGCCGAAGGCGATAAAAAACAAATTTATTTTGACAATCCCGAAGTAGAAACTAACAATGCAATACTAGACGAATTAGAAACTTTTGCGGATGCTATCGTCAATAATACTACTCCAATTGTAACCTTAGAAGATGGTACAGAAGCCTTGCGAGTGGCATATATGATTATTGATTCGATGGAAAATAGGTAAATAAACCATTAAGATATTAAGTTTCATTAAGTCTTAATGAAACTTAATATCTTAATAGTAAGAAAAAAAATAGAATTAATTTTATATTAGATTCCTTTAGAATAACAAAATTTTTAAACTCTTAAACTTTCAAATGAAAACAATTGCAGTAATTGGATCAGGAACTATGGGTAACGGAATTGCCCACACTTTTGCACAATCAGGATTTACCGTTAAACTAATTGATATTTCAGAAAAATCATTAGAAAAAGGAATGGCAACCATTGCCGCAAACCTCGACAGAATGGTTGCCAAAGGAACTATAACCGAAGCAGACAAACACAATACAATAGGCAATATCATCACCTACACCGATATCAAAGATGGTGTTGTTGGCAATGATTTGGTTGTTGAAGCCGCAACAGAAAACGTGACTCTGAAAATGAATATTTTCAAACAATTGAGTGAAATATGCGATCATAATGTGATTTTAGCCTCTAATACATCTTCGATATCTATCACGCAAATTGCAGCACAAGTAGTACATCCAGAACGAGTAATTGGTATGCACTTTATGAATCCAGTGCCCATTATGAAATTGGTTGAAATTATTCGTGGATACTCTACATCTGATGAAGTAACAAAAATAATCATGACCCTTTCTGAAAAATTAGGAAAAACACCAACAGAAGTTAATGATTATCCAGGTTTTGTTGCCAATAGAATCTTAATGCCCATGATAAACGAATCTATCGAAACTTTGTACAATGGTGTTGCAAGAGTTCAAGAAATTGATACGGTAATGAAACTTGGTATGGCACATCCAATGGGACCATTGCAACTAGCTGATTTTATTGGTCTAGATGTTTGTCTATCGATATTGAATGTGATGTATGATGGTTTCAAAAATCCAAAATATGCTCCTTGCCCATTATTAGTGAATATGGTGATGGCTGGAAAGTTGGGTGTAAAATCGGGCGAAGGTTTTTATGATTATTCCGAAAGTAAAAAAGCGGAGAAAGTTTCGAAACAATTCTCAAAATAATTGATACTAAAAAAAAATAAGTATTAATATTTTATAAAATATTATGGCAAAAATAGTTCCTTTTCAAGCCGTTAGACCTACTCGGGACAAAGTTTGTCTGGTTACTTGTCGTTCGTATGATGAATATGTAAATGCAGAATTGGCAGCGCAATTAGACTTCAATCCGTTGTCGTTTTTGCATATTCTAAAACCCGCTTATATCAATCAGCAATCTATTGCTTACGAAAAAAGATACAAGCAAGTTCATCAAAAATATCTTGAATTTA
>JAYTIV010000131.1:0-3674 GCA_043731625.1 Flavobacterium sp.
TATCTTTGCCGAATGCGAATAGATATCATTACCATTTTACCAGAATTATTACGAAGTCCTTTTGAAGCATCGATAATGAAACGTGCTATCGAAAAAGGTTTGGTAGAAGTTCATTTTCACAATTTGAGAGATTACACGACCAACAAACAAAAATCGGTTGATGATTATCCGTTTGGTGGTGGAGCTGGAATGGTAATGATGGTGCAACCTATTGATGCTTGTATCACACATTTAAAAAGTGAAAGAACATACGACGAAGTTATTTATATGTCACCCGATGGAGAAACATTGAATCAAAAAATGGCCAATACAGCATCGATGTATGAAAATATCATTATTCTTTGCGGACATTATAAAGGTGTTGACCAACGTGTTCGTGATCATTTTATTACCAAAGAAATTTCTATTGGTGATTATGTTTTGAGTGGTGGCGAAATTGGTGCCATTGTTTTTTGTGATGCTATCATTAGATTGATTCCAGGTGTATTGAGCGATGAAACCTCAGCATTAACTGATAGTTTTCAAGACGGATTACTTTCTGGACCTATTTACACAAGACCAGCAGATTACAAAGGTTGGAAAGTACCTGAAGTTTTAACAAGTGGTCATTTTGCCAAAATAGACAAATGGAGAGAAGACAAAGCTTTTGAGCATACAAAAAATCGTCGTCCTGATTTGTTGAATGAATAATTTTTTTATGGAAAAACCAATAAAAACGGGTTTACTCGCCTACGGAATGTCAGGAAAAGTGTTTCACGCACCTTTTTTAGAAACCAATAAAGGATTTGAATTTTATGCTGTAGTAGAACGCAATGAAAAAAAAGCCGTTTTTGATTATCCTAACATTAAAAGTTTTTCTACAATTGATGATTTATTGGCAGAAGAAACTATTGAACTTATAGTAGTAAATACGCCAAACAATACTCATTTTGAATTTGCAAAAAAGGTCCTAGAAGCTGGCAAACATGTATTGATAGAAAAGCCAGCAACAACAACTCCTGATGAATTTATAAGCTTAATAGCATTAGCTAAAAAAGTAAACAAAAAAGTTTTTGTCTATCACAATCGTCGTTGGAGTAGCGATATTATGGCTACAAAATCGGTAATTGCTTCTGGTAAATTGGGTAAAATTGTAGAGATGCATTTGCGTTTTGATCGATACAGACCAACTATTGGAGCCAAAATTTTTAAAGAAACTCCTATACCTAGCAGTGGAATATGGTATGACTTAGGATCACATTTGATTGACCAAGCCATATCTATATTTGGAAAACCAATTCATCATTATAGATATAAAAATAGTTTTCGTGAAAATTCACAAGTAGATGATTATGCTTTTATGCATATAGAATTTCAAAACAAAGTAAATGTTTTTATAACCACAAGTATGCTTGTAGTAAATGCTCAGCCCGGAATCATACTACACGGAACAAAAGGTAGTTTTATAAAAGAATTCTGCGATGAACAAGAAAATCAATTGCAAAATGGGATGTCTCCTTTAAGCCCAAATTTTGGTTTAGAAAAAACAAACAAAGAAGGAAAATTGACTTATTACAATGATAATAATGAGTTGATTAGCGAATTAATTCCTTCGGTTAAAGGAAATTTTAATAGTTTATTTGATGCCATTTATCAAGATATTAAAAACAATATTCCTTTTCCTATTGATAATGAGGTAATTATAGAACAACTAAAGCTGCTAGTATAATTTAAAAAAAATAGTAATTATTAATTGTCAATTATCAATTAATTTTTATCTTTGCGCTCCATTAGATTAACCTCTGGCGAAATCCGTGAATGTTAGTTTGATTTTAAACTATAATTAAAATAATTATTATGGCAGATTTAATGTCATTCGTTAAAAACGAATTGGTAACAAGAAAAGATTTTCCTGAATTCGGAGCTGGTGATACAATCACTGTTTTCTACGAAATTAAAGAGGGTGAAAAAACTAGAACTCAGTTTTTTAAAGGAGTTGTAATTCAAAGAAGAGGTTCTGGATCTACAGAAACTTTTACAATCCGTAAAATGTCTGGAGCTGTTGGAGTTGAACGTATTTTTCCTGTAAACTTACCAGCTTTGCAAAAAATTGAAATCAACAAAAAAGGTCATGTTCGTAGAGCTAGAATTTTCTACTTTAGAGAACTTACTGGTAAAAAAGCAAAAATTAGAGACAAAAGAAGATAGTCTCCAAAATTTATATTTTAAAAGTCCCAAAGCTTATTTGGGACTTTTTTTTATTAAAAAAATGACTCAACATTCTATTTTTAATATTATTTTTTAACATTTTTAAGAATTCCATAAAAACTATTATAAAAATTGAGAAGTAAATTTCAAATCGATTGATTTTATTATATTTGTTTTCTCAAAAATTAATAAACTAAACAAAACTATTATCTTATGACAAAAATCAAAGTAGCCAATCCTATAGTAGAATTGGATGGAGATGAAATGACACGAATTATTTGGGCTTTTATAAAAGATAAACTTATTTTACCTTATTTAGAATTAGATATTAAATATTACGATTTAGGAATTGAAAGTCGTGAGGCTACAAAAGACCAAATCACAATAGATTCTGCTGAAGCAATTAAAAAATATAATGTAGGTATCAAATGCGCTACTATTACTCCAGATGAAGAAAGAGTGAAAGAATTTAATCTTTCTAAAATGTGGAAATCTCCAAACGGAACCATTAGAAACATTGTAGGTGGAACCGTTTTTCGTGAACCAATAATTATGAGTAATGTTCCTAGATATGTTCAAGGCTGGACAAAACCTATTGTTATTGGACGTCATGCTTTTGGTGACCAATACAAAGCTACTGATACGGTAATTAAAGGAAAAGGAACTTTGACTATGACTTTCACTAACGAAAAAGGTGAAACACAATCTTGGCAAGTTTATGATTTTGAAGGTGATGGAGTTGCAATGGCAATGTATAATACAGACGAGAGTATTTATGGATTTGCACATTCTTCGTTTCAGATGGCTTTAACCAAAAAATGGCCATTATATCTTTCAACAAAAAACACCATCTTGAAAGCTTACGATGGTAGATTCAAAGATATTTTTGAAGAAGTTTACCAATCTACTTACAAAGCAGATTTTGAAGCAAACGGTATGACATACGAGCACAGATTAATTGATGATATGGTGGCATCTTGTATGAAATGGAATGGTGGATTTGTTTGGGCTTGTAAAAATTATGATGGTGATGTACAATCAGATACAGTTGCTCAAGGATTTGGTTCATTAGGATTAATGACTTCAGTATTAGTAACACCAGACGGAAAAACAGTTGAAGCTGAAGCAGCACACGGAACAGTGACTCGTCATTATAGAGAACATCAAAAAGGAAGAGCTACTTCTACAAACCCAATTGCTTCTATTTTTGCTTGGACAAGAGGATTGGAACACAGAGGAAAATTAGACAATAACCAACCCTTAATAGATTTTTGTTTAAAACTAGAACAAGTTTGTGTAGAAACTGTAGAAAGCGGAAAAATGACTAAAGATTTAGCTATGTTAGTTAAACCAGAGGGATTAACTGAAGCTGATTACTTGACTACTGAGAATTTCTTGGCAGCGATAAAAGAGAATTTAGATGCTAAATTAGCATAATCTATCTTTTTCTATACTTTACAAAAGACAACCCGTAACGGTTGTCTTTT
>JAYTIV010000132.1:0-9168 GCA_043731625.1 Flavobacterium sp.
TGCAGTAATAAAACCACCATCACTAGTTTTTTCTATACTGAAAGCATAATCATTAAGTGTACCACCAAGTGTTTTCTGCCATTGTAAAACTCCTGTTGCATTAATTTTTACTATCCAAAAGTCAGAAGTTCCGTGATTACCTGATACATCTCCATTATTAGATTGTGTTTCTCCAGCTAATATATAACCACCATCTGTTGTTACTTTAATACTACTAAAATAATCGAAATTTGTTCCTCCATATACTTTTTGCCATTGTAAAACTCCTGTTGCACTTATTTTTATAACCCAAGCATCAAAAATTCCATGATTTCCAGTAACATCTCCATCATTTGAAGCTGTTCCTCCAGAAACAATATAACTTCCATCAGACAATTGATAAATATCTGTTAAAACATCTGATTGTGTTCCTCCTATTGAAATTTGCCAAAGTAATTGACCAGAAGCATTTATTTTTACTATCCAACCATCAGTTCCACCATGATTTACAGTTACATCACCACTATCACCAGAATCTGTATATCCAGCAATAATATAGCCACCATCGGTTGTTTGTTTTATTTTGGATAAAAATTCATTAGAAATACCACCATAAGTTTTTTTCCATTGTATAACGCCTCCATCAGAATTTAACTTTACAACCCAAAAATCATTTTCTCAACTATGATTTCCGGTAACATCACCATCATTAGATTGTGTTTCTCCAGCAACTATATAACCACCATCTGTAGTTTTTTGAATACTTTTTCCTGTATCATACAATGATCCTCCAAGTGATTTTTGCCATTGTATAGAAGGTGCTTGTGCATTACTTATGTTATTAATAAAAAAAGTAACAAAAAATAAGATTCCTAGATTGTAATTTAATTTCATAGTTTTACTGTGTATCTGTTTATATTATGCTAAAATATAATATAATTAGCTATTTACTAAACTATTAATTATTTTTTAATAAAATGACCGAATTCATAACCGTTGCAACTTTTAATTTTGCTCACGAAATTACGATACTAAAAACGGTATTAGATAATGAAGGTATTCCTTATTTTTTTCAAAATGAAAATCTCATTTCTATAAATCCTTTTGCAACTATTGCCTATGGAGGAATTGACCTGAAAGTGCATCCAAACGATGTGAATCAAGTTAAAGAAATTTTAAATAACTTAAATACCAATTTAGAAATAGTATAAAATCAATACACTTTTCTATTTATTCTAATTTTCTAAAATCAAAAAGTTGTCAACATCTATTAAAAACAACAAAAAGAAAAAGGATTTTAAATTTAATTTTTGGTGGTTATTATAGCATGTTAATAGCTACAATAACTTTAGTTTATAAAAGCCTTATTTGTAGTTATGCTTTTTTATAACGACTTATGAACATCTTAATTAATAGTTAAAAGTTTCATTTTAAAGTCTTTTTAAAAAACAATTAACAACTGTTAACAATTACAAACCACTTCTTTTTGTAGATAAGTTCAATATGCTGTTTTTGTTAACAAACCACTTTTTTTGGTCTATAACTTTTCTAAAAAAAAGGCAAAATAAATTTGTTTTTATCCTTTGGGTTTTGGATTACAATTTTTAATGATACAACTACAAAAAACTTCTAAAACTCTATCTAAAGTTGTTAACAGAAGTTGTTAATTTAAAGTTAACTGAATATCAACAGATTAAAAAACACTATTAACAATACAAATAATTAACATTTATATTACATAAATAGTAATGATTATGAGCAAGTTATAGTTTTTGTTGTTTTTTAAAATTTTTAAAATCTTCGTCAAGTAGCTTGTAATCAAGGATTCCTTTCCCTTTTTTGAGATGGTCAACAATTACAAAACTTTTCTCTATTCTAGATTGCGAATTTTTGACTTTATTGACCAAATGAATTAAAGTTCTTTGTTTTCCCGGAGTAAGTTTATGAAAAAAAAGACTTCCTTGTGGATCACTAAACAACACTTCTTCAAACTCTTCAGAAATGCTCATTCCATATTTTGATTTGTCTTCAACAATTTCAACTTGAATTTCGGTGTTAAGTTGTAGTTTTAATTTTTTAAAAAGTTCTTTGTTAAGCAAAATATAATGAAAAGTTCCCTTTGGTATCATTGCACAATGAAAAGTAATTGAATTATTTAATGTGCATATTATTCGTTTATCTTTTGCAAGTAGTACCATTTTGATATAAATAGTATCAGGAATTGGGATATGAGTTTCCCACATTAAGGAATTTTCACCAAAAGTTTTCACGATTCCTGTAAATTTCATTTTTTTTATGATTTTGATAAAACAACAACACCAACTAATGCTTATTTTTGTAAAGATAACAAACAACTATTCACTATGAAAATCGCTATTGGTAACGATCACGCTGGACCTGATTATAAAACAGCTATTGTTCAATTTCTAGAACAAAAAGGATATGAAGTAATCAATTACGGAACAAATACATCCGAAAGTGTTGATTTTCCAGATTTTGGACATCCAGTTGCAAAAGAGGTTAGCGAAGGAAATGTAGATTTTGGAATCGTAATTTGTGGTTCTGGGAATGGTATTGCAATGACAGCAAACAAGCACCAAAAAGTAAGAGCAGCTTTATGCTGGACCAAAGAAATTGCTGAATTAGCACGACAACATAATGATGCTAATATTATCAGTATTCCAGCACGATTTACTTCAATACCGCAAGCGGTTGATATGGTTGCCACTTTTTTGAGCACCAATTTTGAAGGCGGAAGACACCAAAACAGAGTTGATAAAATACAATTAGATAATGAGAAAATATGTTAATTAGATACTTATTCATAATTAAATATATATCTAATTAAAAAAATATCTAATTATGTCCCTTGATCACATTCATATACACAAGCACGAAGTAAAAGGTAAAAATTTAGTATATTCTATTTTATTAAACATACTAATTACTATTGCTCAAATAGTTGGAGGAATTATTTCGGGAAGTTTGGCATTAATTTCAGATGCATTACATAATTTTTCAGATGTACTTACATTAGTTTTTAGTTACATTGCTCACAAATTATCAAGACGAAAAGCCTCTATAGACCAAACTTTTGGATTTAAAAGAGCCGAACTTATTGCGGCTTTTGTAAATGCAGCAACACTAATTATTGTTGCCTTAATTTTGATTTATGGCGCTATAGAAAGATTTTTTAATCCACACGAAATAAAATCAGGTTTGGTGATTTGGCTCGCAATTTTAGGAATTGCGGTAAATGGTTTTTCTGCCATTTTATTAAAAAAAGACGCCGACCACAACTTGAATATGAAATCTGCTTATTTGCATTTATTTACCGACATGTTAGCATCAGTTGCTGTATTAATTGGCGGATTGTTAATGAAATATTATGGCTGGTTCTGGGTTGATAGTGTGATGACTATATTAATTGCCATTTATCTAATCGTAGTTGGTATTGATTTACTCAAAACATCAACCAAGATGCTTATGCTTTTTACTCCAGAACATATAGACATTAAGGAAATAGTTCGAGAAGTACATAAAATACCAGGAGTTGGAAAACTACATCATATTCATGTTTGGCATTTAAATGATGACGAACTGCATCTTGAAGCACATCTTGATTGTTCTGAAGATATAAAAATGAGCGAATTTAATGATTTGCTTCACGAAATAGAAAAGGTTTTATTTCATCAATTTCATATCAATCATATCAATATTCAACCAGAATTCAATAAAATTGATCCAAAAGATTTTATAGTTCAAGATTAAAATAATAATAATGACCAACATTAATTTCATACAAAGCCAAGTAAACACAACGCCAAAAAATATTGAAGCAACATTACAATTGCTTTCAGAAGATTGCACCATTCCATTTATTTCTCGATATAGAAAAGACCAAACCGGAAATTTGGACGAAGTGGTAATTGAGCAAATTGCCAAACTTTCTAAACAATATGCCGAAATTGTAAAACGAAAAGAAAGTATCCTAAAAACTATTGACGAACAAGGGCAACTTTCGCCAGAATTAAAGAAAAAAATCACCGAAAGCTTCGATTTACAAGAAATTGAAGATTTGTATTTGCCTTATAAAAAGAAGAAAAAAACCAAAGCCGATGTTGCTCGAGAAAATGGTTTAGAACCTTTGGCAAAAATAATAATGGCGCAAGGAAATGACGATATTGATTTTATTTCGTCTAAATATTTAAACAAAAATGTAATAAACGAAGACGAAGCTTTACAAGGTGCACGTGATATTGTTGCAGAATGGATCAATGAGAACATTTATATCCGAAAAAACCTTCGGCGAATGTTTCAACGAAAAGCAAGTATAACTACAAAAGTTTCTAAAACCAAAAAAGACGACGAAGCGGCACAAAAATTCTCTCAATATTTTGATTGGGCCGAACCCATTTCAAAAGCACCATCACATCGACTATTAGCAATGTTACGTGCAGAAGCAGAAGGTTATGTAAAATTAAATATTGAAATTGAAAAAGAAGAAGCACTTGATTTTATAGAAGAAAATATCATTAAAAATAAAAATTCCGATTCAAAACCACATCTGGAATTAGCCATCAAAGACAGCTACAAACGATTGTTAGAACCAGCAATTTCTAATGAAACCTTGCAAGAAGCCAAAGCCAAAGCCGACATCAAAGCAATAGATGTTTTCGCCGGAAATTTGAGTCAATTATTGCTTGCGCCACCATTGGGTGAAAAACGAATTTTGGCTATTGATCCTGGTTTTCGTAGCGGTTGCAAAATAGTTTGTCTAGACGAGAAAGGCGATTTGTTGTACAACGAGACCATTTATCCTCATCAGCCGCAAAACGAAACCGCTATGGCGATGAAAAAAATAAAATCAATGGTAAATGCGTATAACATCGAAGCCATTTCTATTGGAAACGGAACCGCTAGTCGCGAAACCGAATTTTTTATCAAGAAAATTGCTTTTGAAACTCGAACCAAAGGCGAACAGGGTGAAGCCAAACCAGTTCAAGTTTTTGTAGTTTCTGAAGCTGGTGCATCAATATATTCAGCAAGTAAAATTGCACGTGACGAATTTCCAAATTTTGATGTAACCGTTCGTGGATCGGTTTCTATTGGTAGACGACTTTCTGATCCGTTGGCCGAATTGGTAAAAATTGACCCAAAATCCATAGGAGTTGGGCAATACCAACACGATGTAGATCAAATTAAATTAAAAGAAGAATTAGATACAGTTGTGGTTCGTTGTGTGAATTCAGTAGGAATAAACATCAACACAGCAAGTAAATCCTTGTTGAGTTATGTGAGTGGAATAGGAGAGAAGATGGCCGAAAATATTGTGGCATATCGTTCTGAAAATGGCCCGTTTGAAGATAGAAAACAAATAAAAAAAGTACCAAGACTTGGTGAAAAAGCCTATCAACAAGCCGCTGCTTTTGTTAGAATACACAACGGAAAAAACCCGTTGGATAATTCGGCAGTACATCCAGAAGCGTATCCAATAGTTGAAAAAATGGCAAAAGATTTGAAAATTTCGGTAAACGAATTAATCGCCAATAAAGAAAAAATCGCTTTAATAAAACCCGATAATTATACAAACGAAACCATTGGAATTCTTGGAATAAAAGACATTTTGAAAGAACTGGAAAAACCAGGTTTAGACCCAAGAAAAGCAGCTAAAGTTTTTGAATTTGATCCCTATGTAAAAACTATAAAAGATGTTCGAACCGGAATGATTTTACCAGGAATTGTTAATAACATCACGGCTTTTGGATGTTTTGTTGATATCGGAGTTAAAGAAAGCGGTTTGGTTCACATTTCGCAATTGAAAGCTGGTTTTGTATCAGATGTAAACGAAGTAGTAAAAATGCATCAACATGTTCAGGTAAAAGTGGTTGATGTTGATGAAGATAGAAAACGTATTCAGTTAACGATGATTATATAAAAAAATAAAAAAATCCAAACCTTAATATAATAGTTGAGATTTGGATTTTTCATCTATTGACAAACTTTTTCTTACGAAAGATTTTATTCAATAACACCTCTAAAAACACCATTAGTGATATTATAAACTGGCATATACTCTCCATTTGGATCATAATAACCTCTTGCGCTTCCATTAAAATTGATTGTAATATGACTTTTTTCGATTCCATTTTCAAGTATAGTTTCAACAGTTACTATATTTGATTCACTAGTTTTTCCGAGCCAAATAACATTATAATCACCTATATGAACTCTTAGATCAGAGTTTTGATAAAAATCTATTGCTTCAGTTTGTGACGATAGATAATCCCAGTTAAAACCCGAATTACCAGTTCCGTCAAGGATTAATAAATCACTATTTGGATCATCTTTTATAAACTCAAGACCAAAAGTTATTGTTTCTCCATTTTCTAGCGTTAAATCATACATAATTCCTTTACGAATGTAATGCAAATTGTTGCTATAAAATTTAGACCAGTTAGAAGATTTTTGGTTTAACACTGCAATATTGGTGTTTGTAATATAATTATTTGTCGAGTTTGTTTTTTCAATTTGAAACGAAACACCATCTGGAGGATTACTTACTTCTGGACTGTATGATGTTTCACAAGAAGTTAATGTAAACCCAATTAAAAACAACGAGATTATTTTTTTCATAACAAATTATTTTAAATTATTATTAACAAAATTGAATCATTTTATTGTTATCATTATTGTATAAAATCACATCATTATTGTACATATTGAGTGAAAGGTTTTAATTTTTTTATCTTTTGAAATTACTTCTTTTCAATAAATTGTTTTGGAGTTAATCCACTATTTTTTTAAAAAAAATGACAAAAGTGAGCATCATCATAAAAACCAAGAGAATAGCTTACTTCTGATACAGTATACATATTTGATTTTAGTAATTGTTTTGCTTCGATTATTAATTTGTCGTTCAATATAACTTTAAATGAACGGCCTAAGTGTTTTTTTAATTCTAAATTTAGCTTTGTTTTTGTAATTCCTAATTGGTCTGTATAAAATTCTATTTTTTTATTTACTTTAAAATTTGTATTTAATATTTTTAAAAAGAGATAGCCAATTTTAGAATATTTTAAATCTTGATTAATAGCTTCAATATTATTTGTTTCTGTATTTATATAAATCTTATTTATTTTTAGCAATAATAATGAAACCATGTTGTAAAAAATATCATCTCTTTCATTATAGTTCTTTACCTGTTCAAAATAATATGATAAATCAATAAAATCACTTTCGTTTGCTTGAATAATGCAAGGATTTGAAATAAGATTAATTAAATTAGAGTTTCTTTCAAAACTAACAAGTTGTTCTATATATTGGTCTGAAAATGCAATGGTAAAACCCTTTGATTCAGGAAGCCTTTTTAGAATATGAACACAGTTGGCGGGTAAAATATGAAATTGAAAATCAGATATAGCTTGAATTTCATTATCAATTAGATGTTCGCCACCACCATTAGTAACAATCATAATTTCGTTAAAAGTGTGACTGTGATCCTTTTCAAAATCATAAACTGGAATTGTATCCCACAACAATATATCAGCTAAATATTCACCTGGTGATGTGTTTTCAAATGAATATGTTGGTGTTTTCATTTTATAAAGGGTGAATTTTTTAAAAAAAAACTGTAACCTAAAGATATTAAAAAAGCTAAAATTATTTTATTACCAAAACAAATACTTTAGGAGTAGATAAACTCAAATTATGATTTCAACAAGCAATTATTTTCAAGCAAATATTAATTATTTTGCAAATATTTTTGTTGTATAATTGAATCATAATATTGTAAAATATAAAAAATCCCAAATACAAACTCTATAATTGGTATTTGGGATTTAACATTATGTAAATTAGTAATTTACTCTTTTGTTTCGTCTTTTTTTGCATCAGTAGTTTCTTCACCTTTTGAAGCTTTTTTAAATTCATTAATTCCTGATCCTAAACCTTTCATAAGTTCTGGAATTTTTTTACCTCCAAAAAGTAACAAAACAACCGCAAGTATAACCAGAATTTCTGTAACGCCTAATCTTCCCATGATATTTATATTTAATGCCGAAGCAATATTCTTAAAAACTTTCAACAAAGATAAAAAGAAAATAGCAGTAATGTTTTCTATTATTAGCAAATATTTATGATTTTCTAACGTTAAATATTTAAGAATAGTAAAAACAAAACAAAACAGTAACAAAAATAAGCCCTTTTCAAGTCTTATAAATTTCTATATTTGTAACATATACTTTTAGTATGCCAGAAAAAAGATTCAAAAGACAACTCCTTAAAAAGAAATTATTCACAAAAAACCGATTGGTTATTTTGAATGAAGATACATTCGAAGAAATTTTTTCATTAAAATTAACTTTAATGAATGTTTTTGTCGTGGCAACAATTGGAGCAGTACTAATAATTACTGTTACGACATACCTTATCGCTTTTACTCCTTTGAAAGAATATATTCCGGGATATGCTTCTTCAAAATTAAAAAAAGACGCTACCGAATTGGCTTTGAAATCAGATTCATTATCCTATGCTTTGAAGAAAAACGAAGCCTATATTTCTTCAATAAAAAGAGTGCTTACAGGTGATTTAGAATATGCACAAGTAAATAAAGATTCTATTTTTGCAACAAAAGTTGAAGCCTCTACTGACGAAGAATTAAAACCAACAGAAGCAGATTTAAATCTAAGAGAAGAAGTGGCACAAGAAGACAAATACAACCTTTTTGAAAAAGCACAATCTAAAGTAAGTGCTGTACTTTTTGCACCTGTAAAAGGACCTATCACCGAAAAATTTAACTCAAAAGACAAACATTTTGCTGTAGATATAGCTTTGGCCAAAAACACTCCAATAAAAGCAATTTTAAACGGAACAGTGATTTTTGCAGACTGGACACCATCAACAGGTAATGTTATCATCATTAGACATAATAATGGGTTTATTTCTGTTTATAAACACGCCGCATCACTCACAAAAGCTCAAGGAGATATTGTGAGAACAGGTGAAGTTATTGCACTTGCAGGTTCATCAGGTCAAGAGTCTACAGGAATTCATTTGCATTTTGAACTCTGGAAAGATGGTTACCCAATTGATCCAACACAATTTATTGAATTTGAATAACTAGCAACATGTCTTTAAAAACTATAGCCGCAAAAGCATTTGCTAAAAGAATTTATTTCAAAACCCAAA
>JAYTIV010000133.1:0-9157 GCA_043731625.1 Flavobacterium sp.
ACTTTTTTAAGTTTTTATCCCTTTAAAGGAGTGCAAATGTAATACCTTTTTTATTTCTCAACAAATGTTTTTATTGGTATTTTTTTTATTTTTTTTAATTCACTACAAATCAAAAGAATGAGTGTGTGAAAATTTATTAAAAAAATATTTACTTTTGATTTTGGACAATTTAAAAATCATAATTGACAATATTTATTACCATTTCGTATATTTGATAAAAAATAAATTATGCAACATATTATTGATCGATTCATAAGTTATGTAACAATAGATACAGAATCAGATGCAAATTCAAGTACAACTCCAAGTACAAAAAAACAATTAGTTTTAGCTAAATTATTAGTAAAGGAATTGAAATCAATTGGAATGAAAGAAGTTTCAATTGACAAAAATGGATATGTAATGGCAACATTACCTAGTAATATAGAAAATGATGTCCCTACAATTGGATTTATATCACATTATGATACTACACCTGATTTTATTGGTAAAAATGTAAACCCACAGATTATAGACAACTATGATGGCAAAGATATTATATTAAACAAAGAGCAAAACATTATACTTTCTCCGAATTATTTTAAAGATTTATTGTTATATAAAGGACAAACCATAATAACTACTGATGGCACGACATTACTTGGTGCTGATGATAAAGCTGGTCTTACAGAAATTATTACAGCTATGGAATTTATGATTAAAAATCCAGACATCAAGCATGGTAAAATAAGAGTTGGTTTTACTCCTGATGAAGAAATTGGACGTGGAGCAGATTTATTTGATGTTGAAAAATTTGGAGCGGCTTGGGCATATACTATGGATGGTAGTCAAATTGGAGAATTAGAATTTGAAAATTTTAATGCAGCAGGAGTAAAAATAACTTTTAAAGGTAAAAGTGTTCATCCTGGATATGCAAAAGGAAAAATGATTAATTCTATGTTAATTGCAAATGACTTTATTAGTGAATTACCAAAAAAGGAAATTCCGCAAGAGACTAAAGGATATAAAGGATTTTTTCATGTCACTCAACTTACAGGAAGTATCGAAGAAACAAAATTGGAATTGATTATTAGAGATCATGATGCTAAAAAATTTAAAAAAAGGAAAGAATTAATTCATGAAATAACAAAAAAATTCAACAAAAATTTCGCTAAACAATTCGGGGAAGATATTGTTATAACTGAAATAAAAGATCAGTATTATAACATGAAAGAAAAAGTTGAACCAGTTATGTATATCGTCGATCTTGCAGAAAAAGCAATGAAACAATTAGGAATAAAACCACTTATTAAACCAATTCGTGGCGGCACTGATGGTTGTAGATTATCTTATATGGGATTGCCTTGTCCTAATATTTTTGCTGGCGGACATAATTTTCATGGTAAATATGAATATGTACCTGTAGAGAGTATGCAAAAAGCAATTGATGTTATTGTAAAAATCGCTGAACTAACTGCTACAACCGATTTTAATAACAAAGAAAAAACTAAAAAATCCAAAAAAAAGAAACATTAATTGGAAGTAGAAGAAAAATCAAAACATACTTGGGATAAGATAAATCAATGGGAAGTAGAATTAGAAATTCTAAAAACTATTATTAACAAAACCGATTTAGTTGAAACAAATAAATGGGGTGGAATTGTTTATACTTACAATAACAAAAATATTATTGGAATAGGTGGGTTCAAAAATTTCTTTACCATTTGGTTTTTTTATGGTGTATTTCTAAAAGACGACCTAAATGTGTTAGTAAATGCAAATGAAGGAGTTACAAAAGCATTACGACAATGGCGATTTACTTCAAAGTCAGAAATAAATGAAAAACAGATTTTAAAATATATCAAAGAAGCAATTGAAAATGAAAAAAATGGATTGAGCATCAAACCTGAAAGAAAGCCTGAATTAGTTTCAACTTTATTAGAAAATGAATTCAAATCAAATAATATTCTAAATGAAGCCTTTCAAAAATTATCTCTATCTAAAAGAAATGAATTCACTGAATATATTGAGTTGGCCAAAAAAGATGAAACTAAGTTAACTCGGATTGATAAAATTATTCCAATGATACTTTCTGGAGTTGGACTTAATGATAAATATAAAAAGTAATCTTAATAAAAAAAGCCTGATATTTCTATCAGGCTTTTTTTATAAAAGAATTAATTATTCTTTGTTATGTTCTTCTTCTATGCGTTTGTGTTCAGCATCAGAAATAGTATCAACCAAAACTGGAGTCGCAATAAATAATGAAGAGTAAGTTCCTACAACAATACCTATTAACATTGCAAAGATAAATCCTCTGATTGATTCACCTCCAAAAATAAACATAATCAACAATACTAATATCATTGTCAATGAAGTATTAATCGTTCTTGACATGGTAGAATTAATAGATTGATTTACAATAGAATTGAAGTTTCCTTTAGCTTTACCACTTAAGTATTCACGAACTCTGTCAAATACAATTACTGTATCATTCATAGAATATCCAATAACGGTAAGTATTGCTGCAATAAAATGCTGGTCAATTTCCATTCCGAATGGCATATATTTCCATAATAATGAATAAATCCCCAATACAAAAATAACATCGTGAGCTACAGCAGCTATTGCACCAAGACTATATTGCCATTTTCTGAAACTGATTACTAAATATAATCCTACTATTAACATTGCTCCTAAGACTGCCCAATAGGAATTAGTTTTAATATCATCTGCAACAGTTGGTCCTACTTTTGAAGCTTGCAAAATACCATATTGTTTACCATCATAACTATTTACGAATTTCTCATAAGTCATATTGGCATCAAAATGTTTTTTCAAATTATCATACAATAATTTATTTACCGCTTGGTCTGCATCATTACCAGCTTCTTGTACTTTATATTTTGTTGTGATTTTTAACTGGTTGTCTTTACCAAATATTTTAGCCTCTGCACTTCCTTCAAAAACTTTCAACAATTCTGCTCTTACTATTTCAGCTGAAACTGGTTTCTCAAATCGTACTTGAAAAGTTCTTCCTCCTACAAAGTCAACACCTTGATTCAAACCATTTGTCATTAACGAAATAACACTTACAACACAAACAATAAGGGAGAATGCATATGTATATTTTTTAATTCCTAAGAAATCAAAATGGAAATTGGTAAAGAAGTTTTTAGAAAACCCTGTAGTAAATGATAATTTATTTCCTCTAGCAATACTCCAATCAAGTAATATTCTTGTAATAAAAATAGAAGTAAATAATGATGTTGCAATACCTATTAATAAGGTTGTTGCAAATCCTTGAATTGGTCCAGTTCCGAAAATTAATAAAACTGCTCCAGTCAATACGTGAGTAACGTTTGCATCAACAATTGAGCGCATTGCACCTTTCCAACCAAATGATGTTTTTACAGCATCCTCTAGAGTTTTACCATGTCGAAGTTCTTCTTTTGCCCTTTCGTATATAATGATATTCGCATCAACTGCTGTACCCATTGTTAATACAATACCAGCAATTCCAGGCAATGTTAATACTGCACCTAAACTTGCTAAAATTCCGAATAAGAATAATAAATTTATCAACAATGCAATATTGGCGTACCAACCTGCTTTACCATAATAAACAATCATCCATAGCGCAACAATTAACAATCCAATGATAGCAGAAGTTGTACCATTATCAATTGCTTCTTGTCCTAAAGATGGTCCAACCACTTCTGATTGCACTATCTCTGCAGCAGCAGGTAATTTACCAGCTCTTAATACGTTAGCTAAATCTTTTGTTTCTGTAATATCAAAAACCCCAGAGATTTCAGAACGTCCTCCAGAAATTGGACCACTAGTAACTCCAGGTGCAGAATAAACAATATCATCTAAAACAATCGCAATATTGCTTTTTTGACTGTATGCTTTTCCTGTTAATTCTTCCCAAGCTTTTGCACCAGCACCACTCATTTGCATTGTTACTGATGGTTTTCCTAATTGGTCAAAAGAGTCTTTTGCATCAGTTACAACTCCTCCGCTCATAGAAGCTTGATTGTCTCTATTTCCTTTTAAAGCATATAACTCAACAGTTATAACTTCTTTTTTGGTTTTTTCATCAATGTTTGTTGATGGTTTTCCCCAAACAAATTTAGCATAACGTTTGTCAGCAGGCATTAAAACTTTAATGTCTTGTCTTTTCAAATAACTATTGATAGCTGATGTATCTTTTGGGTCAACAATTGCAAGAACTGCTCCACCACCTTGAGAAACAAATTTATCTAATAAAGGATTTTGACCTTTTTTAGGAGCAACAGTATCTTTAGTTTTATCAGTCAATAAAGTATCTATTCCTGTTTTTGATGTTTCTTTTACTTCAATTGCAGATTTCTCAGTAAGCTTCAACGCATTGTTGGCAGCCATTAAGAAATTGCCCATTTCATCAATTTTATACGTTTCCCAAAACTCTAATTGAGCCGTACTTTGCAATAATTTTTTGATACGATCTACATCTTTAGCACCAGGAAGTTCTACCAAGATTCTTCCAGATTCTCCAATTTTTTGAATGTTTGGTTGTGTTACTCCAAATTTATCGATACGTTTTCTAAGTACTTCAAAAGCACTTTCTATTGACTCATCAACTTTTCTACGGATAACTTTTTTCACTTCGTTATCAGCCATTTTAAAGTTAATCTCGTCTCCTAAGGATTTGTTAGCAAAAATATCAGGTGAAGCTAATTTTGTAGTTCCGTTTGAAGCAATTTCAAATTCATTAAAAAACACATCAAGGTAATCTTGATTTCCTTGTCTGTTTTTTGTTGCATTTGCTAAAGCTTGATTGAAAACAGGATTTTTAGAATTGTTTGACAATCCTTTTATAATGTCTTTAATCGAAATCTGAAGTTGTACATTGATTCCTCCTTCAAGGTCAAGACCTTTATTGATTTTTTTGTCTTTTACTTCATTATAAGTAAAATCAGTAAAACCAAGACTGAAAACTCTTTCTTTCCCAATCGAATCTAAATACTTTACTTCTTTTTCTGAATTGCCTTTTGCAAACGTTTTTGCATCACTTTCTACGTTTTGCGATACGAAAGTGAAAGAAAGTTGGTAAATACTCACCAATGCAAATAAAATTGCGAAAAATTTAACTAGTCCTCTATTCTGCATTATTACAAATAATTAATTAATTTTTGTTTGTTTTTCTTTAATTTAATGTTAAAAAAATAAAGTATTTTGAATTTTATAACTATTGTTTTAAAATTCAAAACATTCCTATTTTTTTAAACCGAGCAAATATATAATTTACAAAAAGATTAACCAATTTATTTATGGATTAATCTCAAAAAAAAGACTGCACAATTGCAGCCTTCTTATTTTTTTATAGAAATATTTATGCTAAAACCGATTTCAAATCAGCATTCATTGTACGAACAGCATCTGCACTTTTAGCAAATAAAGCTTTTTCAGCGTTATTTAAATTGATAGCAACAATTTCTTCAATTCCGTTTCTACCTATTATACATGGTACACCAATACAAATATCAGATTGTCCATATTCTCCTTCTAATAAAACAGAGCAAGCAATCATTTTCTTTTGATTGTTTAAAATACTATCTACTAAATAAGCAACAGAAGCTCCAGGTGCATACCACGCAGAAGTTCCTAATAAACCTGTGAGTGTAGCACCACCAACCATTGTATCAGCAGCCACTTTATCTAGTTGTTCTTGAGATAAAAATTCCGAAACCGGAATTCCGTTATAAGAAGCCAATCTGGTCAAAGGAATCATTGTTGTATCTCCGTGACCACCAATAACCATTGCCGAAACATCGTTTGCTGGTTTGTCTAATGCTTTTGATAAATAATATTTGAAACGTGAGCTATCTAAAGCACCACCCATTCCTATAATTCTGTTTTTTGGTAATCCTGTAGCTTTCAATGCTAAATAAGTCATGGTATCCATAGGATTTGAAACCACCACTACAATTGTATTTGGAGAATGTTTTAATACATTATCAACAACAGATTTTACAATTCCTGCGTTAATACCTATTAGTTCTTCACGAGTCATACCTGGTTTTCTCGGAATTCCAGACGTAATAACTACCACATCACTATTGGCAGTTTTTGAGTAGTCATTAGTAATACCTGTAACTTGAGTATTGAACCCGGTATTGGTAGTACATTGCATAATATCCATTGCTTTTCCTTCAGCAAATCCTTCTTTAATGTCTAATACGACTACTTCACTTGCAATTCCTCTATAAGAAATCACATCTGCACAGGTTGCTCCAACATTTCCTGCTCCTACAATTGTAACTTTCATTTTTATTATTTTAAATTATAAATTTTGAATTTTAAATTAAATCCTGAACTCTATATTTAAAATTTAGAATTCAAAATTTAAAATAATTTTAGGCATCAATATTTGCGTAAACAGCATTTTTCTCGATAAATTCTCTACGTGGTGGTACTTCATCACCCATTAACATTGAGAAAACTCTATCTGCTTCTGCCAAACTATCAATAGTAACTTGACGTAAAGTTCTAAAATTAGGATCCATTGTTGTTTCCCACAATTGCTCAGCATTCATCTCTCCAAGACCTTTATATCTTTGAATTGCTGCGCTTCCTCCCATTTTTTCGTTGGCAATATCACGTTGATTATCGTTCCAAGCATATTCCTTTTTGTTTCCTTTTTTAACTAAATATAAAGGCGGCGCTGCAATGTATACGTGTCCTTCTTCAATCAATTCTTTCATAAAACGGAAAAAGAAGGTTAATATTAAGGTAGAGATATGACTTCCATCGACATCAGCATCACACATAATAATTACTTTATGGTAACGCAATTTCTCAAGATTCAAAGCTTTACTATCTTCTGCAGTTCCAATAGTAACACCTAGAGCAGTAAATATATTTCTGATTTCTTCGTTTTCAAAAACTTTATGAACCATTGCCTTTTCTACATTCAAAATTTTACCTCTCAATGGCAAAATGGCTTGAAAAGCTCTATCACGTCCTTGTTTTGCAGTTCCACCTGCCGAGTCTCCCTCGACTAGATAAACTTCGCATTTTGCTGGATCTTGTTCTGAGCAATCTGATAATTTTCCTGGCAAACCTCCACCACCAAGCACCGTTTTACGTTGCACCATTTCACGTGCTTTTTTTGCAGCGTGACGAGCTTGAGCAGCCAAAATTACTTTTTGAACAATAATTCGAGCGTCATTTGGGTTTTCTTCCAAATAATTTTCGATCATTTCACTAACCGCTTGACTTACTGGCGAAACAACTTCTCTATTTCCTAGTTTTGTTTTAGTTTGTCCTTCAAATTGTGGTTCTGCTACTTTTACCGAAATAATTGCTGTCAATCCTTCACGGAAATCATCTCCAGCAATTTCGAATTTCAGTTTGTCTAACATTCCCGAAGCATCTGCATATTTCTTTAAAGAACGAGTTAAACCTGTTCTAAAACCTTGTAGATGCGTTCCTCCTTCGTGTGTATTGATATTGTTTACATAAGAAAAAATATTCTCTGTATAACTGGTATTGTATATTAAAGCAACCTCAACAGGAATTTCTCCTTTTTCGTTATCCATCGAAATAACGTGTGCAATAATTGGCTCACGATTTCCATCTAAATAACGTATGTATTCTTTCAATCCTTCATCTGAATGGAAGATTTCTTGAACAAAATTTCCATCTTTGTCTAATTCTCTTTTATCTGTAAAAGTGATTGTAATTCCTTTATTCAAATAAGACAATTCACGCATACGAGCTGATAAAGTATCATATGAATACTCTATTGTTTGCGTAAAAATACTTGGGTCTGGATAAAAAGTTACAATAGTTCCTCTTTTTGTTGTTTCACCAATTTGTTTTACAGGATAAAGTGCTTTACCTTTTTCATATTCCTGCTCATACACTTTACCATCACTACTGTGAACAGTTGCTCTTAAATGATTTGAAAGCGCATTTACTACAGAAACTCCAACACCGTGAAGACCTCCAGAAACCTTATACGAATCTTTATCAAATTTTCCTCCAGCACCAATTTTAGTCATTACAACTTCTAATGCCGACACACCTTCTTTTTTGTGTATACCAACTGGAATTCCACGTCCGTTATCTTCAACAGAAATCGATCCGTCTTCATTGATATCAACTCGTATTGTATCACAATGACCTCCCATTGCCTCATCAATAGAGTTGTCTACAACTTCATAAACTAAATGGTGTAAACCTCTAACACCCACATCTCCAATGTACATCGATGGACGCATTCTAACGTGCTCCATTCCTTCTAATGCCTGAATACTATCTGCTGAATAATTGTCCTTCTTAATTTCTTCGCTCATATATATTTTAATCTAAAAAATGTAATTTTTGTCTAACAGGCAAATATATAAAAACGGGAATGATATTGTAGTAAAAATGCCCTTTATAACGATGAAGTTATTAACATTTTGTTGATTTTTTAGGAATGCATTTTTACACCTGTTCCGAAGGTTTTTGGATAAACAATTTCGCCATAATCAAAGGATGCTCCAATGGCAATATCAGTACTTAAAAGCAAAGCACCATCTGCATCTAAATAATCTAAAAGTGGCGCTATTTGTACTAATCCCGATATTCCAACAGTCGATTCTGTCATACATCCAGCCATAAGTAGCAGTTGTTTTTCTTTTGCGTTTTCAATCATTCGTAATGCTGGAGTAATTCCGCCACATTTCATCAATTTGATATTGATTCCGTGAAACAATTCAGAACACAATTCTACATCTTGTTCTTTCTGACAACTTTCGTCAGCAATTATAGGAAGTACCGATTTGGCTTTTACTTTTTTCATTCCTTCAATATCTTCTGCTTTCAATGGTTGCTCGATAAATTCTACATTCAAATCTTGCAAAACTGTTGCATATTCAATAGTTTCATCTGCTGTCCAAGCACAATTAGCATCGATTCTAAAAGTTGAAGATGTAATTTTTCGGAGCTGTTCTACAATCTGAATGTCGTTTTTGGTTCCTAACTTGATTTTATAAATTGGCCAAGGCATTTCGAGTATTTTTTGTTGCATGACTTCAATAGTATCAATACCAATTGTGTAGGAAGTTATTGGAGTTGTCGCTTTTTCATCAGACCAAAAGCTTCGTAATGTTTTTTTATTTTTCTTAGAATAAAAATCCCAATA
>JAYTIV010000134.1:0-9084 GCA_043731625.1 Flavobacterium sp.
TGCCGTGTCTGTAGGTTGTGCTCCGTTGTGCAACCATCTTACTGCGCTATCAAGGTCTAAATCGACTGTTGCAGGATTGGTGTTTGGATTGTAAGTACCAATTTTTTCAAGGTATTTACCATCTCTTTTTGAGCGAGCGTCTGCTGCTACTACCCAGTAAAAAGGTTTTCCTTTTTTACCGTGTCTTTGTAATCTAATTTTTACTGACATAATCTATAATGATTAAATTTTGAGGTACTCGACCTCGATTAATTAAGGGCGCAAAGATACAATTTATTTTAAAAAAAACTAATTCTAAACGCATTTTCAAATTTATAAATTGTTAAAAAACAAATCGCTATCATTTTATCATTCATTTTATGAGTTTTTATTTAGCATTTTTGACTAAAAAAACTATTTTTGTTGCTAAAATTAT
This sequence comes from Flavobacterium sp., assembly GCA_043731625.1. Classification (GTDB taxonomy): domain Bacteria; phylum Bacteroidota; class Bacteroidia; order Flavobacteriales; family Flavobacteriaceae; genus Flavobacterium. The sequence goes on from JAYTIV010000134.1 coordinate 416, forward strand.
TTTAAAATGAAAAAGTTACTCTTTTTATTTACGGTTTCAATAGCATTAATTTCTTGCGGAGAAGATGTTAGATTTAATAATCAAGCTGTTTTTCAAGGCGTTAAGGATAATATATTTTGGCAAGGATCTGATGCAAAAGCAATTCTAGGGACAAATAAATTAAAAATTCAGGCTGTTTCTTTAACCGAAACTATGGTTTTAGAAATCCCTATACCGTCTACTTCAATAGATCCAAAAAACGAGAACACATTCGCCACTTATGTTTTGGGTACAAGTACCAATAAAAAAGCATCTTTTGTCACTACTATTGCAGATGAAGTTTATGAATATCAAACAGGTGTGCAAGGTGATGCAGGAGAAGTAGTAGTTTCTCAATATGATGGGGTTACGGTTTCGGGTACCTTTAGATTTAATGCAAAAAACATTGACCCAAACTCAGCAGGAAATGAGTTTGTGAATATGCAAAACGGTGTTTTTTATAAAGTCCCAGTTACTCCAGAATTGTAAAAAGCCACTTAAAAACTATAAAAAATCCATTCGCTAAAACGAATGGATTTTTTATTTTAAAAGATTTAAGATAGAATTAATCTAACACATAGTAGATTAGAATATAAATTGAGTATATTTGTTGGAAATAATATAAAATACAACTTATGAACATTTTTGTTGGAAGCCTTCCATTCAGTATTGAGGAAGCAGATTTAAGAGAGTCTTTCGAGGCTTACGGTACAGTTGATTCTGTTAAGATTATTACTGATAAATTTACTGGAAGAAGTAAAGGATTTGGTTTTGTTGAAATGACAAATGATGATGAAGCTTTAAAAGCAATAGAAGAATTGAATGGTGCTACTGTTCAAGGTCGTGCAATTGTAGTGAACAAATCAGAGCCAAAACCAGAAGGAGAAAGAAGAAGCTTCAACGATAACCGTGGAGGAGGAAACTCTCGTGGTGGTTACGGTGGTGGTGGAAACAGCCGTGGTGGAAATGACCGTGGAGGAAACAGAGGAGGATATTAATTAGCATTCTTAAATCTTCAATTGATTTAAGAAGCAATTATTTTTCAAATACAAAACCATTCAAAAAATTGATTCGTCAGTTTTTTGAATGGTTTTTTGTTAATAACTAAAATTGATTTCTACACTACTAAAATGTAATTTTGAGAATTATCAAACCATTAGATTTTTACTCTTTTGGATACAAGAAATCAATAGATTAAAGAAATGTACTTAATATTCGATACCGAAACCACAGGATTACCAAAACGTTGGGATGCACCAATTACCGATGTCAACAATTGGCCAAGATGTATTCAAATTGCTTGGCAGTTGCACGATGATATGGGGAAACTCGTTGAGCATCAAGACTATTTGGTTCAACCTGATGGTTTTAATATTCCTTTTGATGCAGAGAGAATTCATGGTATTTCTACTGAATTAGCGCAAGAAGCTGGAGTTCCGCTTATTGATGTTTTGCAAAAATTCAACGAAGCTTTATCTAAAACAAAATTTATTGTAGGGCAAAATTTAGGATTTGATATCAATATAATGGGTTGCGAATTTCATCGTCTAGGAATTGAAACCCCAATGAGTACAATGCCAATTTTAGATACTTGTACTGAAATAACTGCCTCATTATTAAAACTTCGTGGTGGACGTGGAGGCAAATTTAAATTGCCAACTCTAACAGAGTTACACCAATTTTTATTTAACAAACCATTTGCAGAGGCGCACAATGCTACAGCAGATGTTGAAGCAACCACTAGATGCTTTTTTGAATTAATCCGAACAGAGGTTTTTACCAAACAAGAACTTCAAGTAGAACAAGAATATTTTGAGGATTTTCAATTAAAAAATCCAAGAGAAATAAAGTTAATTGGGCTAAATCATATTAATCTTAAAGAAGCTTCGGAGAAAATAAGACAACAAATTGGAGATAAAATTGTTGCGCCAATTTCTAAAAAAGAACTTTCGGATAATAAACAAATACTTGTAGATACTCAATTTGTGCATTTGCATAATCATACTCAATTTTCAGTACTGCAATCTACAATTAGTGTAGCATCACTAGTAAAAGCAACTGCACAGCATAAAATGGGAGCAGTAGCAATAACGGATCACGCCAATCTAATGGGTGCTTTTCATTTTGTTAGAGATATTTTGTATCATAATAAAGCTATTGAAGCAAAAAATAAGACTGCCGAAGAGAACGGAGAAATTCCAACCGATAAAATTATTAAACCTATAGTAGGATGCGAGTTTTTTGTTTGTGATGATCACAAGGACAAAACCAGAAAAGACAATGGTTATCAAATTGTATTTTTAGCAAAAACCAAAAAAGGGTATCATAATTTGGCCAAAATGTCTTCTATAGCATACACGGATGGGTTTTATTATGTGCCAAGAATTGATAAAAATGTCATTGAACAATATAAAGAGGACTTAATTGTACTTTCTGGAAATTTATATGGTGAAATTCCCAATAAGATATTAAATCTTGGAGAAAATCAAGCAGAGGAAAGCTTGATTTGGTGGAAAGAAATTTTCGGAGAAGATTTATATATTGAAGTAATGCGCCATAATCAAGAAGACGAAAACCGAGTGAATGAAGGTTTAATTTCTTTGGCACGTAAACACCAAGTAAAAATAATTGCCACCAACAACACTTTTTATATAGAGAAAGACAATGCCAATGCACATGATATTTTGCTTTGTGTGCGTGATGGCGAAAAACAAACAACCCCAATTGGTCGTGGTCGTGGATATCGATATGGGTTGCCAAATCAAGAATATTATTTCAAATCAGGTGATGAAATGAAAAAATTATTCAATGATTTACCCGAAGCAATTTCTAATATTCAAGAAATTGTAGATAAAATAGAAATCTACAATTTAGCTCGTGAAGTGCTTTTACCAATTTTTGAAATTCCGAATGAATTTTTTGTAAAAGAAGATGAATCTGATGGTGGAAAACGAGGAGAAAATGCCTATTTAAGAGAACTTACCTTTATTGGAGCAAAGAAAAGATATGCAGCTATCACTCCCGAAATTCAAGAACGAATAGACTTTGAGTTGCTCACTATTGAAAACTCTGGTTATCCTGGTTATTTTTTGATTGTGCAAGATTTTATAGCTGCTGCAAGAAATATGGGAGTTTCGGTTGGTCCTGGTCGTGGCTCTGCAGCTGGATCTGTTGTGGCATATTGTTTAGGAATTACCAATATTGATCCGCTTTTGTATAATTTGCTTTTTGAAAGATTTTTAAATCCAGATCGTGTCTCATTACCCGATATAGACATAGATTTTGATGATGAAGGTAGAAGTAAAGTAATGGATTATGTAATCGAGAAATATGGTAAAAAACAAGTTGCTCAAATAGTAACATACGGCACAATGGCTGCAAAATCGGCAATACGTGATACCGCAAGAGTTCTAGATTTACCCCTTTTTGAAGCGGATAAGATTGCAAAATTAATCCCAAATTTAATCCCTTCAAAATGGAATTTGGCTAGATTTTTAAATGATACCGAAGCAGAAATAAAGAAAGTTCTACGTCCAGAAGATTTCGAAAAAATAAAAGAATTAGTGGCACTTTCAAATGATGATGATTTGAGTAGTGAAACCATTCAACAAGCTCAAATTCTTGAAGGTAACCTTAGAAATACTGGAATTCACGCTTGTGGAGTAATCATAACGCCAAGTGATATTACCAATTTTGTACCCGTAGCAACTGCAAAAGATTCAGATTTGTATGTAACACAATTTGATAATTCGGTTGTGGAAAGTGCCGGATTATTAAAAATGGATTTTCTTGGATTGAAAACGTTGACTTTAATTAAAGACACAGTCAAATTAGTAAAATACAGATCAGGAAAAGACATTAATCCAGACGAATTCCCTATTGATGATCTTAAAACATATGAGCTTTTTCAAAGAGGAGAAACTGTTGGAATTTTTCAATATGAAAGTGCCGGAATGCAAAAATATATGAAAGAATTGAAACCAACCGTTTTCAATGATTTGATAGCCATGAATGCATTATATCGTCCAGGACCTATTGCTTATATTCCGAGTTTTATTAAAAGAAAAAATGGAGAAGAACCTATTGAGTATGACCTTGAAGCTTGTGAAGAATTACTAAAAGACACCTACGGAATTACAGTTTATCAAGAACAAGTAATGCTTTTATCTCAAAAATTAGCAGATTTCTCAAAAGGTGATGCTGATGTTTTGCGTAAAGCAATGGGGAAAAAACAGCGTGAAGTTTTGGATAAAATGAAGCCAAAATTTATTAGTCAAGCTGCAGCAAAAGGGCACTCAGAAGAAAAACTAGAAAAAATTTGGAAAGACTGGGAAGCCTTTGCTGAGTATGCTTTTAATAAATCGCATTCCACTTGTTATGCTTGGATTGCCTATCAAACAGCTTACTTAAAAGCCAATTATCCTGCAGAATATATGGCGGCAGTTTTGTCAAATAATATGAGTGATATCAAACAAGTCTCCTTTTTTATGGAAGAATGCAAACGAATGGGATTACAGGTTCTTGGACCAGATGTCAATGAGAGTTTTTATAAGTTTACAGTAAACGAGAACTATGCTGTTCGATTCGGGATTGGAGCCGTAAAAGGCGTTGGGATGAATGCAGTAGAAACCATTGTCGAAAATAGAAAAGAGGGCAAATACAAATCGATATTTGATTTAGCAAAACGTATCGATTTAAGAGCTGCAAATAAAAAAGCCATTGAAAATTTAGCTCTTGCAGGTGGTTTTGATTCTTTTGCAAATACTACACGAGCTCAATATTTTCATGATGATGGAGATGGAATAACGTTTTATGAAAAAGCGATACGATATGGAGCCAAATTTCAAGAAAACGAGAACTCATCACAAGTTAGCCTTTTCGGCGAAGCCAGTGATGTTCAAATAGCCGAACCTGTTGTTCCTCCTTGTGAAGATTGGAGCACTATGGAAAAATTGGCCAAAGAAAAAGAAGTTGTAGGTATTTATATTTCCGGACATCCATTGGATGATTATAAATTTGAAATGCAATATTTCTGCAATGCAAGATTAGAAGCGCTGAAAAATTTAGATCAATATTTGAATAAAAATTTATCCTTTGGAGGAATAATAACAAATGTTCAGCATCGAGTTGCAAAAAACGGAAAAGGTTGGGCTTCATTCATGTTAGAAGGCTATGATGAAAGTTTTGAATTTAGAATTTTTGGAGAAGAATATCTCAAATACCGTCATTTTCTAATTCAAAACAACTTTACTTATATCAAAGTACTCGTCAAAGAAGGATTTACAGATAGAGAATCTGGTAAAAAAGGCGAGCCAAGATTACAATTTATTTTAGTACAATATTTGCAAGATGTATTGCCAACATTTGCCAAAAAGTTAATTATTCATTTAAATATTAATGATTTAAAATCGAATTTAATACACGATTTAAATACTGTTTTTCAAACCAACAAAGGAGAACATTCGGTAACTTTTGAAGTAATGGAAATTGAAAAAATAAAAAAACAAATAGAAACAACTCCACAGGATGTTGAACTTGATGAAATAGTTTTAGATGAAAATGGAGATGTGGTTGTTTCTGAAAACACAACGACAGTTATTACAAATGAAATTGAAGAAAACAAAGTAATAACCAGATTATCAATGCCAAGTAGAAAATTGAAAATAAAAATATCAAATGAGTTATTAAGTGATTTAGATAAAATGCAAATCAATTTTAAATTGAATTAAGTATCATTATTATTGATGATTTGATAGTTAAAAGTAATTTTCAATTAACATTACATTAAGGAATTTATATATAATTTTGTAACATAATAATAAAAGAAAAAACAATATGGCATTAGCAATAACAGATGCAACTTTTGACGAAGTAGTATTAAAATCAGATAAACCAGTAATGGTAGACTTTTGGGCAGCATGGTGTGGTCCTTGTAGAATGGTTGGTCCAATCATAGACGAAATTAGCGAAGAATTTGCTGGAAAAGCAATAATCGGAAAAGTAGATGTAGATGCTAATCAAGAGTTTGCAGCAAAATACGGCGTAAGAAACATACCAACCGTTTTGGTTTTTCAAAATGGTGAAGTAGTAGGACGTCAAGTAGGCGTTGCTCCAAAACAAACATATGCAGATAGTTTGAATGCTTTATTGTAATCAAATATATATTTCATAATAAAAAGGTTTGACGAAAGTCAAACCTTTTTTAATTAATTTTAATAATAAAAAAAATTATCTTTGACTCGAGCCATTAAGGCCGTCAGAGGAAGTAAAGATGAATATTGAATCTCAAATAGAAAAAATAACAAGTTTTCAGCATCTTGAATTGCTAGCCAATCAAGTAGTTGAAGGTTTTATTTCGGGAATGCATAAAAGTCCGTTTCACGGATTTTCAGCTGAATTTGCAGAGCATAAAATTTATAATGTTGGCGAAACAACCAAGCATATAGATTGGAAATTATTTGCAAAAACAGATCGATTGTATACCAAAAAATATGAAGAAGAAACCAATTTGCGTTGTCATTTGATTATAGATAATTCCTCTTCAATGCATTATCCAAAACTAAAAGACAATCAACCTTTTTTTGAATCTAAAATAGGATTTTCAGTTTTGGCATCAGCTGTTTTGATGAATTTATTAAAAAAACAAAGAGACGCTGTTGGATTAAGTATTTATTCGGATACTTACGAATATTATGCACCAGAAAAAGGATCAGACCGTCATCATAGAATGTTGTTGAATAAATTAGAAAATCTTTTAGAGCAACCTACACAATCAAAAAGTACAGACACGATAACTTTTCTGCATCAAATTGCTGAGAAAATGCACCGACGTTCAATGATCGTACTTTTTACTGATATGTTTCAAGGTGAGAACAAAGAGGCTTTGTTTAACGCCTTACAACATCTAAAACACAACAAACACAAAGTTGTGCTTTTTCATGTTATAGACAATAAAACAGAGTTGAATTTTGATTTTGACAATACTCCTAGAAAATTTATTGATTTAGAAAGTGGTGAAGAAATAAACATTTTTGCAGACAACGTTAAAGATGCTTATGAGAAACAAGCAGCTTTATATTTTAAAAAATTGTCTCAAACTTGTGCTCAAAACAAAATAAAATATGTTCCGGTGAGTGTGGGCGATAGTTTCGAAAGAATTCTCACAACATATCTGATTGAAAAACAATCCTTTGGTTAAAGGAAAATAAAATATTAAAACATTTTTAAAGAAACATTTGCAGATATAAAAATCTATGGTATATTTGCAACCGCAATTAAGCAGAGGTTTGGTAGTTCAGTTGGTTAGAATACGTGCCTGTCACGCACGGGGTCGCGGGTTCGAGTCCCGTCCAGACCGCTAAAGGTTATAAAGGTTTCTAGAAATAGAAACCTTTTTTGCCCAAAAATACTTCCTTCAAGGAAAAATGATAGTTGTGTTGTTTACGTTACGACTTTGTAACTCGTAACACGGTTTAGTAGTTAGACCAATGAAAAGCTTTTCGCCTAACGGCGAATGGCTTTTTTGATTTATATGAGATGTTATTTATACTAAAATTTTTTTATTGAGGAAAAAATCAAATTCTCATTGAGATGCTTAGTATATTTTTTTAAACAAGGCAACTACTAATTTGTAATCCTTGTATTGATAATTTTGTTATATTTGTTTTGTAAAATTTAACAATTATGAAAACAAAATTACTTTTACTCATCGCTTTTTTTGGATTTGGACTTGCTTCTGGGCAGAATAATCCAGCATTTTCAATTTCAAATGCTTCTGTTGTAGAGGGTGGTTCATTAACTTTTGCAGTAACCCTCGCAAATGTATGTAATGTAGATACTGTCATGCTGTTTTCAACTACGACTGGAACAGCAAATTCTTCAGACTTTAATGTTGCCCAGATTTCAATTGCAATTCCAGCAGGACAAACGACTTCTACGGTAAGTGTAATTACAATACAGGATGCTATCTTTGAACCAACAGAGACATTTTCTCTTGTAGGAAGCATAACTTCTGGTTGTAATGCCAACGCAAACTCAACAAATACAGCTACTGGAACAATTATTGATAATGATTCTTTACCAACAGTAACTATAAGTAACACAACGGTACAAGAAGGTAATGCTGCTATTTTTACTATAACTTTGTCTAATCCAGCAAGTACTCCAGTTGTTATTAGTGTTGTAACAACCAATGGAACAGCAGCTGGAAATGATTTTACACCAATAACTACACCAACAGTAATAACTATTCCTGCTGGACAAACAACAGCTTCCATTTCTACACCAACTTTAATTGATGCTATTGCTGAAGGAAACGAAATATTTACACTTTCAGGTACCGTAACTTCGGGTAATACAACTAATACTAATCCTAGCGGTACAGGTACAATTATTGACAATAGTGATATTAATGCAACTGATGATTTTATGTCTGTGGGATCAGGACAAGTTGGAGGCTTTGTTGGCAGTGTTTTATTTAACGATACATTAAACGGAACTCCTGCAACTACAGCAAATACAGAAGTAGCACCATCAATCCAAGGGCCATTGAGTATCGATTCAAATGGTAATATAACAATTGTACCAAATACACCAGCAGGGACTTACATTTTAACTTATACCTTGTGTCAAGCAAATACATTACCTTCTAA
>JAYTIV010000135.1:0-23740 GCA_043731625.1 Flavobacterium sp.
AAGCAAGTCGAATTTAAACAAAATGAGCCCGATAAAATATCGAACTCATTATTATCAAAATTAATTATAAATTTGTCTAAACTTTTGGGTTCAGTCTAAAGTTTGGGATTTTTTTTATTTCTTTTTTGATTTAGCTTTTTTGGCTTTCTTTTTTGCCTTTTTTTCTTTTATTTTTTTCTTTGCCTTTTCTTTTTTCTCTTTCTCTTTTTTCTTCTTTTTTGCTTTAGCTTTTTTCTCTTTTTCTTTCTTTTTTGCTTTTTCTTTAGCTATTACTTTTTTGTCCTTTTCTTTGTCTTTGTCGCTCATTTTTTTAAGTTTTTTTAAATTTTTTTGTTTGATTTCTATTGTTTCAATAGTTTCTATTAAAATGGGCTCAAGGTTTTCAATTTGAACTTCAGGTTTATTATCTATATTGATTTTTTTTGCAATAGGAGTTCTTGTAGATTTTGTAACAGTTGGCTTTATAGATGTAGCTGGTTTTTTAGCTACTGTCTTTCTTGCAATGGTAACTTTTTCTTGATTTTTTGATACAGAATTTTTATCTATAGCATCCTCAATTTTTTTATTGATATTTAATTCTGATTTTTCCATATTATAAATTAATATTTAATGTTAATTAATTGTTATGTAAAGCTAGTTAATAAAAGTATACGCCAATGTTAAGTTTTACATTTCAATGAAAACTTAACATTGGCGTATGGTAAATTAGCCAAAAACGATTTATTAATTATGAAAAATGATAATATAATACTATCATTTTTTACAATTCGATTATTTTAGAGCTTCATCATATTTTTCACCTACTTTTTTCCAATTGATTACATTAAAAAAAGCATCTTTATATTTTTTGCGTTTGTATTGATAATTCAAATAATAGGCGTGTTCCCAAACATCTAATGCTAGAATTGGAGTTCCTTTTACAATTGCATTCGGCATCAAAGGATTGTCTTGATTAGCAGTATTTGTAACTTGCAATTTTCCTGATTTATCAGTGATTAACCAAGCCCAACCAGACCCAAATTGTTTTGTAGCAGCATCTTCAAATTGAGTTTTAAAATTCTCAAAAGATCCAAAATCTCGAGCTATTGCAACTGCTAATGAATCTTTAGGTTGTCCTCCAGATTTTGGAGCCATACTTTCCCAAAACAAATTATGGTTGTAGTATCCTCCGGCATTGTTTCGTAAATCGGTATTACTTATGTCTAATTTTTTCAGGATATCTTCAACTGCCATATTTTCTTGTTCTGTTCCGGCAATCACTCTATTAAGATTATTGGTATAAGTAAGATAATGTTTAGAATAATGAATCTCCATTGTCATAGCATCAATATTTGGAGCTAATGCATCATAATTATAGGGTAATTTTATCATTTCAAATGCGCCTTCTTCAGCTTTCACATCTTCAGGATGGCCAATAACCATTTTTTCTTCGGCAGTTGGTAAAGGTACTTCAACTACTTCGGTTAGTTTCTTTCTATTGCACGAAAGTGTCACAAGTGTAATTATACTTATGAAAAAAATACTTTTTTTGAACATTTTGATATTTATTTTGGTAATAATGAAAGAATAATTTCTATGTAAGATTCTTTTGCTTCATCAATTGAAATATGACTAATTTGCATCCAAGCATTGGTTTTGAATGCATCTCTTATATGATAATTTGCTGTTTGTTTGGGTTCAATTGTTCCTATTGTGGCTTGTTTATAAAAAGCATACAACCGCAATTGTACATCTTGTGGCAAAGATGCTTGCGTCATTTCTGAAGCTATAGCAACAGCTTCATTAAAGCGTGTATCTAAATCTTTTTTTGACATTTAAGATTTTATGGCAATGATGGTTTTTCCACCAATAGCTTTTTCGTTTAATTTGACATTTACTTTTGTTCCAATTGGTAAATATAAATCAACTCTAGAACCAAACTTTATAAAACCAGCATCTGTACCTTGAATTACTTGTGTTCCTTCTTCGGCATAATTCACGATTCTACGAGCTAATGCACCAGCAATTTGGCGGTACAAAATTTCTCCAAAAACTTTATTTTCAACAACAATTGTTGTACGTTCATTTTCTGTACTTGCTTTAGGATGCCAAGCAACCAAATATTTACCAGGATGATATTTACTAAAATTTATTTTCCCATTTACTGGATATCGAGTAACGTGCACATTAATAGGTGACATAAAAATAGAAACCTGTAAACGTTTGTCTTTGAAATACTCTGCTTCATAAACTTCCTCAATAACAACAACTTTTCCATCAACAGGTGCAATAATGTGATTGTCATTGATTGCCACTTCTCTTTTTGGATTTCTGAAAAATTGTAAGATTAGAATTAAAAAAAATAATACTAAAATCTGAATCGCTTTTTGGAGCCAGAAAATAGTAACAAATTTATCAGCCAATAATAAGAAAACTACCGTTAATGTAGTTGAAATAAGAATAATTTTTCCGCCTTCTTTATGAAACATAATATAAAATTTGATAAAACAAAAATACAAATGGTGCTACAAATATAACACTATCTAATCGATCTAAAACACCTCCGTGGCCAGGCATTATTTTTCCGCTATCTTTTACTCCAGCAACACGCTTGAATTTTGATTCAATTAAGTCGCCAATAGTTCCAAAAACGCCAACTATTAAAGCAATAATTATCCATATTGTGGTTGCGCCTTCAATATAGAATTTAGATATTAATAGACTGGCAATCACACCAAATACAATGCCTCCAATAAAACCTTCGATAGTTTTTTTTGGTGAAACTATTTCGAATAATTTGTTTTTACCAATAGATTTTCCAACAATAAATGCAAAGGTATCATTAGTCCAAATCAATATAAAAATACTAATAATTATTTTCGGATTATATCCTCTTATTCCAAAAGGAATTTTTGTAATAAAGACAAATGGTAAAATAAGATAACCTAAAATGTAGATGTATTTTAAGTAATTTTCTATTGGTTTTTGAATAGTACTAAATAAAAAAACAATCAATTTGATAGAGACTAAAAGCGAAAAAGTCAGTACCAAAACATCAATAATTCTATCTGTTTTTAAATAATAAAAAAGGAAAAAGATTACTGCTGAGAGAAACAATGGGATTATTTTTTTTATTTGTATTAACTCACAAAATTCTGATACTGCCAGCAATAGGAATATTCCAAATAAAATAAAAAATGTTACCTTAGAATATTGAATAGAGGTAATTAATAAAAGAATATAAACAGCTCCAGACAATGATCTTTTGAGAGTTTCATTCATATTACAAGTCTTCTAAAAGCAATAAATAAAGATTTTTTGCAGAACTTCCATATTGTAGAAAGTCTTCATCTTTAGCTTTTTCAAAATATTTAATTGTTGTAATATTAGTTGGATAATCTTTATCGTATTTCTTTTTAATAGCACGAAGACCATCACTTTTACTTTCAAGAATTTGACTTGTAGTAGCAAGTATTACAATATTTATTGGTAAATCGTTAGGCTTGTTTTGCTTGATTTGATTTGAAGAAAAAAGAATAGAGCCTTCTTCTGCAATTAGATTCTCGCAACTAGCTAAAAGAAATTTTGGATTTTTTATATCTTTATAAGTAAGTTTGTTTTCGTCAAGCATGCTATATAGTTTAGGCTCATAACAAGCTGCTTCGCACTCAAACCAATCATTTTCTTCTAAAATATTTTCAAACTGTTCTTTTACTTCAGCAAGATTTTCACAGTATAAAAACTTTCCTCCATTTTTTTTAAAATTAAATGTAAATTTTTCATCAGCTGGTGCCGACAAACTAGCTTGCAAATTATTAAATTCGCTTTCTTTATCCTCGTTTGAAGCATCATTACTAGTACCGAAAAATTTTCTGAAAAGACTCATAAATAATATCCAAATTGGTTAAAATGTTTTGGAAAACATTCAAAGATAAAAAAATCTTAATTCAAAAGTGTTTTTTGAATTAAGATTTTTAATAAAAATTTATTTTGTTATAATTTATAAAGCCGTTTCTTCTTGTAAATTAGAATCAAAAGTACGTTTACCAAAAATTGCTTCTAAGTCATCTTTGAAGATTACTTCTTTTTCTATCAGAATATCAGCTAGTTGGTTTAATTTGTCTTTGTTTTCTTCTAAGATTTGAATGGCTCTTTGATATTGACTTTCAATCAATGAAGAAATTTCTTTATCTATTATCATAGCAGTATCTTCAGAATATGGTTTTGAGAAATTATATTCTCCTTGACCTGATGAATCATAATAAGTAACATTTCCTATTTTATCATTCAATCCATAAATAGTAACCATTGCACGAGCTTGTTTGGTTACTTTCTCTAAATCACTTAAAGCACCAGTTGAAATTCTGTTGAAAGTTACTTTTTCAGCTGCTCTACCACCCATAGTTGCACACATTTCATCTAGCATTTGATCAGGACGAACAATAAGTCGTTCTTCCGGTAAATACCAAGCAGCACCAAGACTTTGACCTCTAGGTACAATTGTTACTTTCACAAGAGGTGCAGCGTGTTCAAGCATCCAGCTTACAGTTGCGTGGCCAGCTTCATGTATAGCAATTGCTTTCTTCTCGTCTGGTGTTACAATTTTATTTTTCTTTTCTAATCCACCTACAATTCTATCTACAGCATCTAAGAAATCTTGTTTGTCTACAGCAGTTTTATTATTTCGAGCTGCAATCAAAGCTGCTTCGTTACAAACATTTGCAATATCTGCACCAGAAAATCCAGGAGTTTGTTTTGCTAAAAAGTCGGTATCTAAACCTTCAACTTTTTTCAAAGGCGCTAAGTGTACTTCAAAAATTTCTTTTCGTTCACGAACATCTGGTAAGTCTACAAAGATTTGTCTATCAAAACGCCCAGCACGCATCAAGGCTTTATCTAACACATCTGCTCTGTTTGTAGCTGCCAAAACAATTACATTTGAATTGGTTCCGAAACCATCCATTTCTGTAAGTAATTGGTTTAAAGTATTTTCACGTTCGTCATTTCCTCCTGAAATATTATTTTTTCCACGAGCACGACCAACTGCATCGATCTCATCAATAAATATAATTGCAGGTGATTTTTCTTTGGCTTGTTTAAATAAATCTCTAACTCTAGAGGCACCAACTCCTACGAACATTTCGACAAAATCCGACCCAGAAAGCGAGAAAAAAGGTACTTGTGCTTCGCCGGCAACAGCTTTTGCTAATAATGTTTTTCCTGTTCCTGGAGGTCCTACAAGTAAAGCACCTTTTGGAATTTTACCTCCAAGATTAGTATATTTTGTAGGGTTTTTTAAAAATTCTACAATTTCTTGAATTTCTTCTTTTGCACCTTCTAATCCAGCTACATCTTTGAATGTGGTTTTGATATCATTTTTTTCATCAAATAATTTGGCTTTAGATTTACCAATGTTGAACAATTGTCCGCCACCGCCACCGCTAGAGCCACCCATTCTTTTCATTATAAAAAACCAAACTCCTATAATGAATACAAAAGGTAAAATCCCTATTAAAATTTCTGACCAATCGCTTTTAGGCAAAAAGGTATAATCTTTTAGTTTTCCTTCTTTTACGGCATTCTCTAATTTATTTTGAAAAATTTCATCGTTTCCAATATCAAAAACATAGTGTGGACCTTTTGTGTTTGGCCTGTTCAATAAATCTTTGGCTACTGATTTGTGTGAAGGACTTTTAACAGCTTCTGTAGTCAAATAAACTTCAGCTTCTGTTTTATTGTAAACTATAACTTTTTGAACATCACCATTCTCTAAATATGAATTAAATTTAGAAGAGGATGTTTTTGCAGCTTCTTGAAAACTAGACCCACCAGTAAATACACTGATGAAGATAAAAACAAGTATTATTCCAGCATAAATAATATACGGACTTACTTTTAATTTATTTGGATTTGGGTTATTATCGTTAGACATTTTCGGTTTGATTTATTAGTATTTGTTTGCAATTGTTGTGATTTTTGCATCACCCCAAAGACTTTCAATATTATAATATTCACGAATGTGTTTTTGAAAAACATGAACAACAATATTCACATAATCCATCAATACCCATTCGGCATTATCTGCACCTTCTACATGCCAAGGTTTGTCTTTGATTGCTTTTGAAACTGTTTTTTGAACTGAGTTAACAATTGCATTAACTTGTGTGTTCGAGTTTCCGTTACAGATGATAAAATAGTCACAAGCTGAGTTATCTATTTCGCGTAAATCTAAAATGTCAATATCATTTCCTTTTACTTCTTCAATTCCTTTGATGATGTTTGCAAGCAAAACATCATTATTTGTTGCTTTTTTAGCCATTTATTATTTTTAATAATCTATTTGCAAAGGTATCAATTTTTGTCATTAATTTTGAACCTTAACATAAGATTAAATTCTGTTTTATATATATTTATCTATGAACCTAATCAAACTCGATGCCATAGACTCTACAAATGAGTATTTAAAAGAATTGTCTAAACAAAATAGTTTAGCAAACTATACTGTTGTTACAGCTGAGAATCAAACAAAAGGCAAAGGGCAAATGGGTTCTAATTGGGATTCAGAAAAGGGTAAAAACCTTATAATGAGCATTTTGATTAAAGATATGATCTCTTCTCCTAAAGAAGTTTTTCAACTCAGTATGTTGGTTGCGGTATCAATAGTTCAAGCATTAGAAAACCTTGAAATTCCTAATATTAAAATAAAATGGCCTAACGACATTTTGTCAGATTCTAAGAAAATAGGAGGTATATTGATTGAGAATAATTTTAAAAGCGATGGATCTATTAAATCTATTGTAGGAATTGGGTTAAACGTAAATCAAATAAATTTTGATTTATTACCTAAAGCTTCTTCTTTGAAAGTAATTACAAGTATAGATTTTGATAGATATGAAATTCTTAAATTAATTATTGAAAAGTTAAAAAACAATATTAGAATTCATCAAATAAACAAAGCAGAAATTGAGGATATATATATCAAGTCACTTTATAAGTTTGGAAAACCTATGCCATTTCAAGATGGTTTAAATCATCAATTTATGGGAATTATACAAGGTGTTTCAAAATCAGGAAAAATTCAAATTCAAGTAGAAGATAATTCTATTAATGAGTTTGAAATAAAAGAAATTCAAATGTTGTATTAATATATTTTACAAAGTAAAAATTTCACCTAAATAAAACTTAATCAAGGCATTATTAAACAACAATTCATATTTAGATTGTATGAGTTCGGCTAGAGAATTGTTGTACATCATTTTTGTATTATTCAATTCGTTGATGTTTATTTTTCCTAATTGAAATTTCAATTCATCTGCTTCATAACTTTTTTGTGCAAATTCATAAGCAATTGTTGATGATTCATTTTTTTTGATGGCTGTTTTAGTATCAGTAATTGCTTTTAAAACTTGTTTAGATAACTTATTTTTTACAATTTCAGTATCAATTTTAGATTGTTTATAATCCATTTTTTTTGTTTTAATCTTAGAATAAGTTTCTAATTGATTAAAAATAGGAATAGATAAATTAAATCGTATTGAACGTGAAAAATTATCATCTACCTGAAAATTTATAGGATCTAATAGTGGGTCACGAGTAAAATTTGTAGCATAAAAAGCACGTACGCTCAAAACCGGATATAATGCAGCTCTTGCAATAGATAGCGATGTTCTTGCTTTTTTCTCTTTCAATATACTCATTGTATATAATGGGTTTATTTCTACTGCTTTATTAGTTAATGAATACTGATCTTCTTGTAAATCAAGATTTTTATCTAAAACTAAATTTGGTTTTATTAATCTGATTTCTTTTTCTAAAGGTATATTCATCAATTGCTTGATACTAATATAATTATCAGACAATCTGTTTTCGTTGGTTAGCAAATTGAGTTCCTCTATTGCTTTTTGAGATTTGAGTTTAAAAACTTCACTTTCTGCAATAACTCCAGAATTAAATTTCAATAATGCTAGTTCCAATTGCTTGTCACTCGAATTTATTTCTTCTTTATTTGAAGCAATAATTTCTTGTAAATACAAAATAGTAATGAATTTTTGTGCCAAATCTAATGTAATACCATTTTGAACATCTTGAATTTTAATTTTATTAATTTCGTGTTCCTGTTTGGTATATTTTATTGTATTTATAGCTTCAAAACCGGCAAATAAATTAAATGCAGCATTCAAGTTTCCTGTAAAATACTTTACATCTGTATTTGTAAATAAATTGGTATTTGGATTAACCTCTCTTCCCCAAGAGTTTCTATTTTCAGCATTGGCATATACAGATGGAACTAATTTGCCATAACTAGATTTATATTGATAGAGTGCTGTTTTCTCTGAGTTTTCAGCGCTTTTTATTTCTAAATTATTTTTTAAAGCTAAGTTTAAACAATCATTAAATGTTAATAAATCTTGACTAAAAATAGCATTAGAGAATATGAAAAAAGTAAAAAAAAGTATTTTTCTCATAATTATTTAGTTAACGCTATTGTCTATTTTATTAAATAATTTTTTACCAATATATTGATATAACATCATTTCTTCAATAATTACTTCTCCTTTAAGTTTATATCCTGCTTTAAGATTTATATTTGGATTATACTTGTAAATTGAAGCTAAGCAATAAAAACTTTTGTCAACATCTGATGGTGAAACATACGTTATTTTGCCTTTTATAGCTCCAAAGCGGTAATAATTATAAGCGTCTAATTTTAGATTGATGTCTTGACCTTTCTTGATATAAGCAAGATCTTTTTCATCTAAGGTAACTTTTGCATAAAAGGCTTCTTTTTTTGGTGCAATAATGGTTAGTAAGTCACCTTTGGCTACTATTTCTACATTTTGACGTGCATTAAATAAGTTAGAAATGGTTCCGTTTATTGTCGAAACAATTACTAATTTGCCCAATTCGTCAGAAATATAATTAAGGTTTGATTTGCCATCTTTTATTTGCGCTTCAAGTTCTACGATATCTCTCTGGAAATTCTGAATTTGGTTATCAACATCTATAATACCACGTTTCAAGTCATTTTTACTTCGTTGATAATTGTTATGCAAATTTTCGAAATCATAGTTTTTTGCAGAGTAACTAGAATTTACATCTACTTGCCCTTTTTTATTATCTAAATCTCTACTTTTTGTATCTGTCATTTCATATTTTGAAATAGCTCCTTTTGCATACAATATAGAATCGGTTTTAAACTTATCTGTTAGAATTGAGTTTTGTTGTGATGCTAAATTTATTTTATTGTTTAGCGAACTAATCTCTAGAGCTGTTTTTTTACGATCGGTTTTATAAATATTTGATTGTATATTCAATAATTGAATCAATGAGTTCTTGCGTTCTACAGTATTGGATATCAATTGCTTGATGATAACAATCTTATTTTCCATAGAACCAACATCTGTATTTAAAACTTCAAAATCAGATTTGGTTTTTTTGTTTTCAAGCACAAAAAGGGTATCGCCTTTTTTTACTTCTTGACCTTCTTTTACAAAAACTTTTACTACTTTAACTTCGTTTGGTGCATTGATTTTTAATTGAGGTGTGTCAGAAAATATTTGACCATCTTTAAAATTTACCGAGTCATTTATGCTTAATGCAAAAAGTAAAACAACGGTAATAACCAAAAAAGCAATTAAAATTTTGTTTAAAACTTTAATAAAATTGATTGACTTCGTGTTGTAATACATAGAGTTCTCCATCGGTAATTTTGTATTTTTTAGAAAAATTAATGTTATTTATTGGCTCGTGAGAGATAATGATAAATGTTTTTTCGTTACTATCTATAAGTGCTTCTACTTTATTTCTAGTTTCAATATCCATACCAGACAAAACTTCGTCAAGTATGATAATTTCAGTTTGAGCAAATAATGCTCTCATTAATAATATTTTTTTTCGTTGTCCAGTAGAAAGATTTTTTCCATTTTCATTGATAACAAAATCTAGTCCATCATCTTTTGAAGCAATAAAGTCATAAAAATTGATTTGTTTTGCTACATCCAAAATTTCTGAAATCGAAATATCTTTTCCTAAAGCAATATTGCTATGTATAGTATCGTTGAACAAAACATCTTCATTGGTTACCAATAGAATTTTGTCACCCATTTTTTCGTTATCATAAAACTTTTTATCTTTATCATTTATCAATATAGAACCTGAATTAGGATTATAAAGTGTAGTCAAAATTTTGCTAAAAGTTGATTTTCCAGAACCATTTTGTCCTTCTATTTTTATTTTTTCTCCTTTTCTTATTTTTATATTAATGTCTTTCAATACCAGTTCATTAGGTATATATCCATAATTTATGCCTTGAAACTCTAATTTATCAATAGTAAAATCTTTTATTCCATTATTTGTAGTTACTTTAGTTTGTTCATCAAAATCTAAATATCTTTTTAGAATAACTTCATTTTCTTGAAGCGTCATATTGTCATCTAAAATCCCTTTTAATGATGAAAATATTTTTGATGACAAAGCGATAAAAGTAACAATTTGTCCTAATGTAATAATTTGTGTTTCAATGGCAGATTTTGTCAAGAAAACCATAATAAATACAGAAGAAACAATAACAATTATAGAAACTACCAATTTGTTTATTAAATCAACATATCCATTTCTAAGTTGAATACTTAAGTATTCATTGATGCTTGAATATATTTTATTAGAATGAAATATTTCAATTTTAAAACTTTTAATTACTTGAATGCCTTCTACTTTTTCCATCATTTTTGAAATGAAATCAGCTTTTCGAATATATCTTAGTCTCTCGTTTTGTTTTAGATAAGGTGTAATAAATTTAAACCAAAAAACAAACAATATCATTACTGCTAATACTATTAGTGTTAGGGTTTTGTTGATGAAAAATAAAATACATAGCGAATAAACAGATACAATTATGTCAACCAAAATTCCGGTAAAAAACTTCATAAAAAAGCTTTTTAGTTTCATTGAATCGCTAACACGTTCCATCAAATCTCCTTTTTTGTAGGAATGAATATAGGCCAATGAAGAATTATTTATTTTCTGATCAAAAGAAAAAAGAAAATAGCGATCTAAGGCATTTCCTAAGTGTATACTTACAAAGTTTTTATATAAAGTTGTAAAAATGTCAAATATTTTATAAATACCCAAACCTATTGCAAAAAGCACTAGTGTATTCATATTATAAGTTGGCAATACATTATCAATCAGAATCTGATTGGTAAATACAGCTATTTGCGCTGTAGTTGCAGAAAATAGTGCTGCAAATATATAGATATACCAAAGTTTTTTATAATCTCCCAATTTTCTAAACAATTGCCAGTATAAACTGCCTTTGTCTTCTTCTGGATAAGTAACAGTAGCTTCTTTTTCTTTGTCTATTTTTACTGTTAGAATTAATGGAGAATTATTTTTTAATTTTCCTTTATCAAGCTCTAAAGTTTTAAAGTTAGTTGGTACAGCAGCTATTTCTTGATTTTTAATTAAATCATTAAGAAAATCTTTTTCAGCTGTAGTATTTTTAAAACCAAAACTATCTTTTAAATATTTAAAATAAGTAAGCTTATTAAAAAGGACTGCGTGACCATTATCTGCTAATGCAGCGTGAAAATCAATACTGTATTCTTTTAATTCAGAGGTACAAATGGCTAAAATTTTATCCTCTGCTTCTGCTAAATCCCAAAGATTTTTTGTAAAAAAAGCTTTATTTTTTAATTCTTGTAACGACAAAAAATATTGACTTCCTTTTGTTGGATCGTAGATTTTTAGTTTTTTACCTTTAAGCTCGTTAACAACAACATAATTTGTTCCGTTTTTGTGTTTAATTGGTAAAATAAATGGGAATAACTCTTTTATATCAGATTCGTTTCTGTCTAAATAATTAAAATCTAAAAGTTTGTAATTGGCTTCAAAGCCATTACTATTAAAGAAATCTTTAAGGTCAGAGATTCTTGAGCCTTTTTGCTCTAAAGGAATGTTTTCTTCAATATATTTTCGAGAAATATTCTTCTCGTATATATTAAATATAGTTTTGATAGCGCTTATTCCGCAATCATTACTTTTTAGCTGTGGATCTGTTATTGGCATAGATTATGGGGTTTATCTTGTCCTAAATCATATGTTAACTAAACATTAAGCAATAGTTAAGCTATAATTTTTATACAATAGTACTTATATAATACATTTTTTGCTAAAATTTTCTATAACTAACCTGAATAGTCGATAAAATGATGTTTTTTAGGGATTAAAATTTTTTTTTTAAACAAAAAAGAGGCTTTTAGAAATTACTAAAAGCCTCTTTTTTAATTATTTAATTTTTTATAGCTTATGCATATTCTCTGCTAATGTCTCTATAAATTTATTAATTGGACTTTTAATCATCATAGCCATCATTGCATTAAACTCACCATCAAAAATTAGTTGCACACTCGATTTATTATTATCTGCGCTTTCTATATTTGCGGTAAGGGTAAAAGGGAGTTTATCACTTGCAGCACCAAGAATTATTTTGTTTGGAGCCATTTTTTCTTTCATTTTAAGTTTAATTTCTGGCATACCTTTCAAACCAAAAATAAAAGCATCATCGCCAATAACTTCAAATTTGGCAATTGTATCAGGCATTAATTTTTCAAAATTTCTCACATCACATAAAGAATCAAATAATTGTTGTGCTGATAAATCTACGGATACCTTAGGACTTTCTAAATTCATTATATTTTTTTTATTTTTATACTTCTATACCCCAAGAATCAGGCGCAACGCTCCATTCTTTTAGAGTTAATTGTTCTTCTTCGGTGATATATCTTTTTGCTACAGCAAGATTTAATAAGTTTTCATAATTACTCAAGGTATATAAATCCAAATGTGCATTTTTGAAATTTTCTTCTGCAACTTCAAAACCATAAGTAAATATCGCAACCATTCCTTTTACATTAGTACCAGCTTCTCGCAAAGCCTCTACAGCTTGCAAACTACTGTTACCTGTACTAATTAAATCCTCAACAACTACCACATTTTGCCCACGCTGAAGAAATCCTTCTATTTGGTTTTTTTTGCCATGTTTTTTGGGTTCTGGTCTCACATATACAAATGGTAATCCCAAATACTCTGCAACTAGCATACCAATTCCTATTGCTCCAGTGGCAACACCTGCAATAACATCTGGTTTACCAAATTGTTTTTCAATGTTTTTAGAAAACTCTTCTCTGATATAATTTCTAATAGCTGGAAATGAAAGCGTTAGACGATTATCACAATAAATAGGAGATTTCCATCCCGAAGCCCAAATAAAAGGATTTTTAGGATTCAATTTAATTGCATTTATTTGCAAAAGCAATTCGGCTGTTTTTTCGGCTGTGTCTTTATTAAAAATCATAATACAAATGTATAAAGTTTTTGTCAACGATAAACCTTTTTTTTTAACGAATGAAATCGTTAAGGAAACTGATTTTCAAATATTTTTACTAGAAAGTACTGATATAAAGAATCTTGTGATTAAAATGTTTAACAACAAAATTACAAAATGTTATTTATATTATCCAGACGAAAAGGTAATGTTTAAGAAATTGAAAGAAAAAATCCCTGTTCAAAAAGCAGGTGGAGGTTTAGTTTATAACAATAATGGTGAAGTTCTTTTTATTTTTAGAAACGGAAAATGGGATTTACCCAAAGGTGGCAAAGAAAAAAAGGAAAAAATGAAAAATTCTGCTTTGAGAGAAGTTGAAGAAGAAACTGGTGTAAACAAACTGATAATTACAAAAAAGTTACAAAAAACCTATCATATTTTTAAACGAAATGGAGTTTACAAGCTCAAAATCACCAATTGGTTTGAGATGAAATCTGATTATGAAGGAATTCCTGTTGGGCAAGCTGAAGAAGGAATAGAAAAAGTAGCTTGGTTAAATCCTGAACAAATTCAAGAGGCACTCAAAAACTCATACGAAAACATAAAATTACTTTTTGAAGAAGAGAAACTCCTTAAATAGGAGTTTTTTTATTGCTAATTTTTAAAAATTTGTAAATCATAATTTAAAATTCATAATTGGCTTTACCTTTGCAAAATGAAAAACAATCATCATTCTACTAATATTCTACTAAATATAGGTATCGAAAGTCTTAACGAAATGCAAGTTGCAGCGCAAGAAACGATACTAAACGAAAATAATATACTTTTACTTTCTCCTACAGGCTCAGGAAAAACACTTGCTTTTTTATTGCCAATTTTCGAAATAATCGAACCAGAAATTGCCGGTGTACAATGTTTAATATTAGTTCCATCAAGAGAATTAGGATTGCAAATAGAACAAGTTTGGAAAAAAATGGGTACCGATTACAAAGTTAATGTTTGTTATGGAGGACATTCTATAGAAACAGAAATTAAGAATTTGAGTAATCCACCAGCTGTTTTAATAGGAACTCCAGGCAGAATTGCTGATCATCTAGATAGAGGAACTTTTAAAATTGACGCTATTCAAACATTGGTATTGGATGAATTTGACAAATCGTTGCAATTAGGATTTCATGAACAAATGTCTTTTATCATTTCGAGACTTTCAAAATTAAATAAGCGAATTTTAGTTTCTGCAACATCAGATATTGAAATTCCAAAATATACACGAGTTGTAAATCCTACCGTTTTAGATTTTATTCCTTCAGAAGAAGAGCAATCAAACCTAGATATGAAAATGGTTGTATCAAAAGAGAAAGATAAAATCAATAGTTTGTTTCATTTAATTTGTTCGTTAAAATCGCAATCGGCACTAATTTTTTGTAATCACCGTGATGCAGCAGAACGCATCAGCGAGACTCTAAATCAAAAAGGAATTTACGCCACTTATTATCACGGCGGAATGGATCAAGACGAACGTGAACGTGCACTTATTCAGTTTAGAAACGGAAGTGTCAATTATTTGGTCACTACAGATTTGGCTGCAAGAGGATTGGATATTCCTGAAATGAAACACGTTATTCATTATCATTTGCCTTCAAAAGAAGATGAGTTTACACATAGAAACGGTCGTACCGCTAGAATGTTAGCTACCGGAACTGCTTATATAATTACTCACGAAAGCGAGAAAAAATTGGATTATATCGATTATGGAATGAAAATTCTAACCGTTGATAATTTTACAACATTGCCAAAACCACCAGAATTTCAGACCATTTATGTTAGTGGTGGTAAGAAAAACAAATTAAATAAAATTGACATTGTAGGTTTCTTTTCTCAAAAAGGAAAATTAGAAAAAGGGGATTTAGGATTAATTGAAGTCAAAGATTTTATATCTTTTGCAGCAGTAAAATCGAATAAAATCAAAGATTTTCTAAAAAATATTCGAGACGAGAAAATGAAAGGCAAAAAATATAAAATAGAAGTTGCTCGAAATGTCATTAAAAAAGAAGAATAATTCTAGAAATTTTGATTGCTAAATTCTAACCGAATCTGGAACAAGCATCTGATACTCGCCACCATTTCTGATAACATCACGAACAATACTAGAAGAAATGTAAGAAGTTTTGGCTGCAGTTAATAAAAACACAGTTTCAATTTTAGACAATCTTCTGTTAGTATGCGCAATAGCTTTTTCGAATTCAAAATCAGCGGGATTTCTTAAACCACGCAAGATAAATTCGGCTTTTTCTTTTTTGCATAAATCAATAGTCAAACCTTCGTAAGTTATGACACGAACTTTTGGTTCGTCTTTGAAAGTTTCTTCGATAAATCGTTTTCTATCTTCGAGCGAAAACATATATTTTTTTTCGGCATTGATACCAATAGCAACAATTACTTCATCAAAAAGTGAAATGCCTCTTTTGATAATATCATAATGACCATTGGTAATTGGGTCAAACGAACCGGGAAATATTGCTTTTTTCATTATTTTTATTTTTTCCAAATGGGTTTTCTCTGTAAAGCTAAACTAATTTCATTTTCAATTAAATCTGAAAAAGCCACTTTTGCATAAGCAGCTTGTTGCGGAAATATACTTTGGGGTGATAAACCAGGATTGGTATTAATTTCTATAAAATGGGGAATATCATTCATAATAATAAAATCACTTCTAGAAAAACCCGACATTCCAAGTGCTTCATAAACTTTTTTGGCTGTTTCAATAACCCGATTTTCTATTTCTGGTGAAATTCTAGCAGGTGTGATTTCTTCTGACTTGCCCAAATATTTGGCTTCGTAATCAAAAAATTCATTTTGAGACAAAATTTCAGTAATACCTAAAACTTTGGTTTCTCCTTTATATTTTAAAACGCCAACCGAAACTTCTCTACCATTTAAATACGATTCAATCAAAATATCATTGTCTTCGGCAAAAGCAAAATCTAAAGCTTTTTGAAAATCATCTAAAGAAGAAACCATCGAAACTCCAAGAGAACTGCCTGATTGATTGGGTTTTACAAAAAAAGGTAAGCCTAATTCTTTTGCAACTTCTTTCCCTTCAATTGCATCACCTTTTGTTAAATAAATCGACATTGCTTTCGGGATATCAAATTTAGAAAGTACCGATAAAGTATCTCTTTTATTGAAGGTTAAAGATGATTGATAAAAATTGCAACCAGTATAAGGCAAATCGACCAATTCCCAATAAGCTTGTAAATGTCCATCTTCGCCTGGAGTACCATGAACTGTATTTATAGCAACATCAAAAGTAACTTTCTGATTGTTTTTTGAAAATGAAAAATCAGATTTATCTATTTTAAATTTCTCATCTTTTATGATACAATACCATTCTTCTGGCAAAATATGAACTTCAAAAGGGGTGTGTTTTGTTTTATCAATTTGATTCAGAATAAGTTGACCACTTCGCAAAGAGATTACAGATTCATCTGAATATCCACCCATAACTACAGCTACGTTCATTGAGGTAAAATTTAAATTCTATACAAAAATATCATAAAAACCTTAAGTATTTATATCTTTGCTACAAATAAATATATATGAGTTTGCGAGAATATCTTACAAGTAAAGTTTTTTTTATACAAACATTGATTGCACTTGCGGTTATTGCTGTTTTGGGTTATTTATTAATGCATTGGTTAACTTATACAACGCATCATGATGAAGAAATTATGGTACCAGATTTAGGGAAAATGAGCGAAATACAAGTAGAAGAGAAGTTAGACGAATTGAATCTAGAATATGTGTTATTAGATAGTGTAGATTATAAAAAAGACTATCCAAAACATAGTGTGGTAGAACAAGATCCAATTGCTGGCGCTAAAGTAAAAGAAGGCAGAAAAATATATATAAAAATTAATTCTTCTGGTTTTAAAACAGTTAGACTCCCAAATTTAATAGAGAAAACATATCGACAAGCTGTTCCAACTCTAAAATCATTAGGTTTGGAGGAAGGAAAAATTATCTACAAACCTTATTTGGGTAAAGATATGGTTCTAGAAATGCAGTTGAATGGCAAGAAAATGAATCCTGGTGATAAAGTATTCAAATCATCAAAAATAGATTTGGTTCTTGGTGATGGTAAAGTTGGGTTTGTTGAAGAAATTAAAACAGACAGTATACCTGTTACAGATACTCCAGTCAATGCAGAATAATAACGAAAGTCTAGAATTAGAAGATGAATTATTCGAGCATTTTAGATTTGATGTTCCCAAAGGACAGTTGCTTTTGCGAATTGATAAATTCTTGATGAACTTGATTCCTAATGCTACAAGAAATAAAATTCAGCAGGCAGCAACAGCGGGTGATATTTATGTAAATGATCTTCCAGTAAAATCAAATTATAAAGTAAAACCTCTAGATGTGGTGAGAATAATGCTTTCGCATCCACCTTTTGAAAACCGAGTTGACCCAGAAAATATTCCGCTAGATATTGTTTATGAAGATGCTGCTTTGTTACTTATCAACAAACCACCAGGTTTGGTTGTACATCCAGGTCACGGAAATTATACAGGAACTTTAGTAAATGCTCTTGCTTATCATTTTGAGAATTTACCAATGAATAGTAGTGAACGTCCAGGTTTAGTACATCGAATAGATAAAGATACATCTGGACTTTTGGTCATTGCGAAAACAGAAGCAGCAATGACACATTTGGCAAAACAATTTGAAGCTAAAACTTCAGAAAGAGAGTATGTTGCTATTGTTTGGGGAAATGTAAAAGAAGATGAAGGTACCATTGAAGGCAATATAGCACGACACGTAAAAGATAGAATGCAAATGGCTGTTTTCTCTGATCCTGAAATAGGAAAGCCAGCGGTGACACATTATAAAGTTTTAGAAAGATTTGGTTATGTAACTATGGTTTCTTGTACTTTAGAAACTGGTAGAACACATCAAATTAGAGTGCATATGAAACACATAGGTCATCCACTTTTTAATGATGCTCGATATGGTGGAGATTTAATCTTGAAAGGAACAACATTCACAAAATACAAACAGTTTATTGATAATTGTTTTAAAATTTTGCCTAGACAAGCATTACATGCAAAAACACTTGGATTTGTGCATCCAACTACCGGAGAAATGATGCGTTTTGATACAGAATTGCCAGATGATATGAAAGAATTAATTGAGAAATGGCGTGGTTATTCTAAGACAAATATGACTGACGATGAGGAATAAAAAAAGAGATGCAAACAAATGCATCTCTTTTTTTTTTATGACTAATTTTTAAGTTAATTTAATTCAGCAAAAGTATCACCTTGTTTAATATCTCCAGATTTATATCCTTTATTAAACCAATACATACGTTGTTCTGAGCTTCCGTGAGTAAAACTATCGGGTACAACATGACCTTGCATTTTACTCTGAATGGCATCATCTCCTACAGCATTTGCAGCACTTAATGCTTCTTGAATATCTCCAGGTTCAAGAACTTGATTCAATTGTTGGTTATAATGTGTCCATAAGCCTGCATAGAAATCAGCTTGAAGTTCTAAGGATACAGATAATTTATTAGCTTCAGCTTCAGATAAACCTTGTTGCAATTGTCTTACTTTTGCAGATGTACCCAATAATGTTTGAACATGATGGCCTACTTCGTGAGCAATAACATAGGCAATGGCAAAATCGCCACCTTCTGCACCAAATCGTGATTTTAGTTCTTCAAAAAAAGCTAAATCCATATATACTTTTTTGTCGCCAGGACAATAAAAAGGTCCTGAAGCAGCTGTTGCAGAGCCACAAGCGGTTTCTACATTACTTGTAAACAATACCATTTTTGGATTTTCATAGGTCATCCCGTTTTCTTTGAAAATTTTTGTCCAAATATCTTCGGTATCAGCAAGAACAGTTCCTACAAATTCTCCCATTTGTTTATCTTCTGGAGATAATACTTGAGTTGTTTGCTCTGTTTGTTGACTTTGACCTTGTTGCATTTGTTCTAAAATTGGAGCAAGTTGTTGTGCATTTTCTCCACCAAAAACATTTAATAGTAAAATAACAATTCCTATTAATCCTCCGCCAAGAGCAACTTTTCCTCCTGACACACCTCTGCGATCTTCCATATTATCGCTTTGTCTTCTACCTATCCATTTCATATTCTTTTAATTTTTTTAGATTAATTTTCAATATTACAAAGTTAATTTTTTACGATTAAATTGTTACCCAATTAGAAATTAATTGTTCTAATGTACTTTTAACTATTGGTTTCGAGGCATAATCATCCATACCAAATTCTAAACATTTCTCTCTCTCACCAATAACTGTGCCAGCTGTCAAAGCTATTATAGGAATATGTTTTGTTTGTAATGCTCTAATTTTTTGAGTGGCTTCATACCCATTCATATTTGGCATTTGAACATCCATAAAAATAATATCGAAATTAAATTCTTTAAATTTTTCAACAGCTTCAATTCCATCTGCAGCTTCAATAATGTTGCAATTAGGAACAATTTGTTTTATTAATGTTTTTGCTAATAGCATATTAATTTTATTGTCTTCGGCAACAAGAATAGTAAGGTTTTGAATTTTAAAATCAATATTTGAATAATTAATTAGTTTTTCAATAACTGGTAAAGTATTTTCATTGATTTCTATATCATTGGCTAATTCAAATTCAATTTCAAAGAAAAATTCACTTCCTTTACCATAAGTACTTTCTAATTGTAATCGGCTATTCATTAAACCTAAAAGCTGATTAGAAATAGATAGTCCTAATCCAGTTCCGCCAAATTTTTTGGTTGTAGAACTATCTTCTTGTGAGAAAGCATCAAATATTTTTTCTTGATTATTTTTTTTTATACCTATTCCGGTGTCTTTTACAGAGAATCTCAAAAAAGCTTTTGTATTATTCTTTTTTAAAGTTAATATACTAAATTCTATATTTCCTTTTTCTGTAAACTTGAGGGCATTGCTTAACAAATTTATGAGAATTTGTTTGATTCGAATATAATCACCCAAAATATAATTAGGAACTTGATTATCTATATTAAGAATTAGATTTATTTGTTTGAAATTAGCTTCATATTGAATGAGTTCTTTGACTTGATGAGCAAGTTCAATGATATTACATTTCTCATTACTTAATTCTAATTTTCCAGATTCTATTTTAGAAAAATCAAGAATATTACTAATTACTTCCATTAATAAATGAGCCGATTGATTGACCGTGCTCATATATTTTTTCTGAATTTCTTCTAATTTTGTATTCATTAACAAATCTGTGAAACCAATAATTCCGTTTAACGGAGTTCTAATTTCGTGACTCATATTGGCTAAGAATTCTGATTTCGCTTTGTTAGCAGATTCAGCATATTCCTTAGCTTTTATAGCATCTTCAGACTCTTTTTGATTGGTGATATCAAAATAAAGTCCACCAATATATTCAATATTATTGTTTTTTAAAACGGCTTCTCCAAATTCTTCTATCCAGATATATTCACCTGATTTTCTTTTTATTCTGTACGTTGAGTGAATTAATTTACCACCTTTTAAATCTTTCTTTTGTTGAGTAACAATAGTATCTCTTTCATCAGGATGAATTAATGAAAGGAATGAGAGTTTATGATCTATAAATTCTGTTTTAGTATATCCTGTTAAGGCTTCTATTTTATCACTCAAATATACTTTAGAAGAAGTTTCATCAAATATTGAAAGATATACTGTTCCGGGAATGTTGTTTGCAATTAATTTAAACTTTTGTTCACTTTCATAAATTGTTGTCTCATTAAAGATACGTTCTAATGTAGCAGCAATATTGCTGGATAAAGTATGTAAAATGTTAATTTCATCTTCAGTCCATTCTCGTTCTATCTCACAATCATCTAACCCAATGAAACCAATAAAATCCTCTTTTATATATAACGGAAAAATTAAAATAGATTTAATATAGTTTGCTTCTAATAAATTACCAAGCACAGAATTCCCTAGATTTCTTGTTAATGTATTAAAAGGTTTACGGTATTTTATTTCATCTATAATTTCAAAAAAATCTTCTTTTGTAAAATAACGCAATGGTGTAATTTGAAGTTCAATATTTTCTTTACCCCATTTATATTTTTGTCTGAACAGTTGTGAAGTCGAGTTGTATTCGTAATAATAAAGATGATCTGCATTGGTAACTTTACCTATAATTGGAAAAGTTTCTTTAAAAACATCAATACTATCTTTTATCATTAGGAATTTCTCGGTGCTTAATGACATTGCTGAAAGAAGCTCGCTTTTATATGCCAATTTTTGTTCTGAAACCTTTTTTTCTGTTATATCTAGGAATATACCTTCTATATAGCTTATGGAGTCATTGTTATATATTGCATCACCAAATTCTTCAATCCAAGCGATATCATTATTTTTTTTATAAATTCGGTAAGTAAGGTGAAAAGGGTTCCTGTTTTTTAAACTATTTTTTAAATCTAAATCATATTGTTTTTTATCATCAGGATGAATTAAAGAATGGTATGATATTTTGTTCTCAAGAAAATCTATTTTTGAATATCCTGTTAAATTTTCAATATGATTATTTAAATAAACTTTAGAAAAATTCGCATCATTATTTGATAAATAAATAGTTCCAGGAATATTATCTGCCAATAATCTGAATTTTTCTTCACTTTCTAGAATGATAGATTCGTTGATATTACGTTCAATTGTGGATGAAATATTTTTTGCCAAAGTTTTTAAAATGGTAATTTCATCTATACTCCAAACTCTTTCTTTGGTAGAATCATCAAAAACCAAAAAGCCATATACTTTTTCTTTTACTATAATTGGTAGAAATAGGATAGATTTTATCTCTAATGACTCTAGAAATTCTCTTGAAGCATTGTCTTCAATTTTCTTTACAATATTATGATAGGATTGATTATTTATTGATTTTTCTATTAAGAAAGAAAACTGATTGGCAGATAAATTTTGTAATTGATCATATGGTTTTGCAAAATCTTTTATTGAGGCCAACCATCTGTATTTTTGATTAAATGAATTGTTTTTATTATTTTTTTCAAAATAAGAAAGATTATCCACTTTTATAACTTTTGCAATTTCGTTTAGGATTCCTTTAAAAATTTCATCTTCATTTTTATTCAGTAAAAATTTCTCTGTGTTTTTAGTAATTACGGTAAGAATTTCACTTTTGTAAGCTAAGTTTTTCTCTGCTTCTAATCGCATATTCGATTCAATTGTTAATGCAATTAAATCTGAAATAGAACGTGCAAAACTTATATCTTCATTATCCCATTCTTTAAATTTTGTATTTGTTTCAAAACTTACAATTCCAGAAAGTTTACCGTTTATAAATATAGGAGTGTCTAATAATGATTTTATATTATTTTTTGTTCCATAATCATTAGATAACTCAGCAGTAGTAATGTTTTCAGTAATATCATTTGCAACTATTTGATTGTCGTTTTCTAAAGCTTTAAAATATTTTGGATAATGTTTTTCTTCTAATACAAAGTTTTTCTCAAAGCGATCATTTGTTAATTCATATAGATTTTTACAAATCATTTTGTTGGGTAAATATTCCCAAAAACTAACTCTATTAACATCAATAGTTTGAGAAGATTGTTTTAAAATATTTTTTAGGATTTCATTAAAATCTTCAACATTTGTATTGCTTTTTGCGGTTAATATCTTGAGCTTTTCATTATATTTTTTTATTTTTTCATCCCTTTTTTGATTTTTAATTTCAATGGTTTTTAACTCTGTAATATCTCTAGCAATAACAGAAAAACCTATAATTTTATTCGTTTCAGATCTATTAATAGAGACTCTTTGAGATACCCAAATAGTTTCCTTTTTGGTGTTAAGAATTGGAAATATTAAGGTTTGAAAATTTTCTATTGAATCATCTATGTTCCTATAAAAATTAATTACATTTTTTTTATAATCATCTCTTACAAAATCGCTAAAATGTTTACTTGTTATTTCATCAATAGAATAACCAAGTAATTGAGATGTGTAGCTATTAATGTATTGAAAATGACCTTTTTTATCTAATTCAAAAATCATATCGGTTGCAGTTTCAATAAGATTTTTATATTGATTTTGTGCAACAATTTGTTCTGTAACATCTTGGCCTATACCAATAATTAAATCATCTGAGAATTTTTTATCTTTCCATTGAATATATTTATACTCTCCGTTTTTGCACTTTAATTTTCTAGTATGAAGTCTATTGTCTATATATTCTTGATGGTAATCTATACCTATAAATTCAGGATCTTCAGTAAGTTCCCAAAATCCCATTCCTAAAACTTCTTTTGAATTATAGCCTAAAATTTCAATTATACTTTCGCTACAAAAAGTCAATTCTCCTTTTTTATTAGTTGCAATTGTCAACATATTACCTTTATTGACAATTTCATTTGTAAAAAG
>JAYTIV010000136.1:0-23684 GCA_043731625.1 Flavobacterium sp.
ACATCAACTGGAGAAGTAGATTTAGCAGCAAGTACAGCAGGAACATATACTATTACCAATACAATTGCACCAGCTGCAGGTTGTAATCAAGTTGTTGAAGTAACTACTATTACTATTACAGCATTACCAGACGCTACTTTCACATATAGTGCAACAGAATATTGTAAAAATGCTTCAAATCCATTACCAATATTCACAACTGGAGTTGCTGGAGAATTCTCTGCAACACCAAATGGATTATCTATAAATACTGTAACAGGAGAAATTACTCTTGCAACAAGTACTGCAGGTGTCTATGTTGTAACTAACAAAATTCTTGCTTCTGGAGGTTGTGGTGATGTTATAGAAACATTTACAGTAACAGTTACAGATCCAAAAGTGGCAACCTTTACTTATGGTACAACAGGATTCTATTGTAAAGATGGTGGAATAGTCTCTCCAACATTTGCAACTGGAGGAGCTGCAGGAACATTTACTGTAGTGCCAGCAACTGGATTAGATATTAACACCACTACTGGTGTTATTACTTTAGCTTCTAGTGATGCAGGAAGTTATACTGTAACCAATACGATAGTATCAGTTGGAGGTTGTTCTGGAGATGTTCAAACATTTAACATTACGGTAACCGCACCAATTACAGGAACAATTACTTATAACGAACCTTTCTGTAAATCGGATCTTACATTACAAAGTGTAGTAAATACAGCGCCAACAGGAGGAACTTATGTTTCAACTACAGGATTAAGTATAGATGCAACTACAGGAGTTATAAATCCAAATGCTAGTGAAGCAGGGACTTTTACTGTAGAATATGTAATTGCTGCGGCTAATGGATGTGGAGAATTTAGAGCACCAACATCAGTAACAATTTTACCAGAATTTACAGTAAAATTTAATTCAGGTTGTGATAAAGGAATTAATTATAAAATAACTGCAATTGCAGATAGCGGCATTTTCCCAACAAATAGTACCTATGTTTGGACAGGAGTTCCAAATACTTTTGTAACTACTGTTGCGAATCCAGAGACTATAACAGTTGTCTCGAACGGTGTTTATAAAGTTGTTGTAACTTCCCCTGATGGATGTACAGCTGAGAACACATATAATGCAACTAATGTGTCTTGTACTATTCAAAAAGGTATTTCTCCAGGAAATGATGATAAAAACAATTGTTTTGATTTAACCACTTTAAATGTAACAAAACTTGAAATATTTAATCGTTACGGATCTAAAGTATTTAGTCAAAACAATTACACCAATCAATGGTGTGGTCAGTCAGACAAAGGAGAAGAACTTCCAGACGGAACTTATTATTATGTAATAGAACGTAATAATGAGAAAGCAGTTACAGGATGGGTATATATTAATCGTGAAAAAAAATAGTTCAAAAAATGTAATAGGATTGCTGTTTGAAAACTCAAACAGCAATCTTAAAACAAAACACAAATACTTATGAAGAAAATAGTTATTACAGCACTCATAATGTTTATGACATTTTTAGATGCCAATGCTCAACAAGATCCACATTATACACAATATATGTATAATATGAACGTAATAAATCCCGCTTATGCTGGATCAAAAGAAAATCTTTCTTTTGGATTATTATACAGAAAACAATGGGTTGAGATAGAAGATGCGCCAACAACATTTACACTTTCGGGCTCATCTCCAGTAGGTAAAAATGTAGGTTTGGGTTTGTCTATTATTTCAGATAAAATTGGTCCTGTAGAAGAAAATAATATTTACGGAGATTTCTCCTATACTTTAAACCTTGGAGGAGAACACAAGTTAGCCTTTGGTTTAAAAGCGGGTGTAACTTTACATAAAATTGATTTCGTAAGGATTTACCCAACTTTACCAGATCCCAATGATGATGTATTTGCTGGAGGAAATCCAAGCAGTAGTAAATTGAATATGGGAACAGGTTTGTTTTATTACACTAATAAATATTATGTGGCTTTTTCTATTCCAAATATGTTAAAATCTAATTATTTAGATTACGATGGTAGAAAATATGGTACAGAAGTAATGCATTATTTTTTAACTGGAGGATATGTATTCGATTTGAATCAAAACCTAAAATTCAAACCATTTGCTATGGTTAAATCTGCATTTAATACACCAGTATCTTTAGATGTTTCTACTAATTTCTTATACCGTGAAAAATTTGAAATAGGAGCAACATACCGATTAGAAGACAGTTTTGGCGCGATGGTTAATTTTGCAATAAATCCAAATTTAAAAATTGGATATGCATATGACCACATCGTATCAGATTTGAAAGTAACAACACCAGCTTCACACGAAGTTATTTTGTTATTTAATTTGAATTTCCCTAAAAAGGTATCTCAATCACCAAGATATTTCTAACCTAAAAGCAACACTAATAATGAAAAATCTATATATAGCACTAAGTTTTGTGATTGCAAGTTCTAGTCTTACAGCACAAAATAAAGACACACAAAAAGCCGATAAGTTATACAGCAGATACGAATATGTAGCCGCTGCAGAAGCATATATGAAATTGGTTGAAAACGGAAAATCTGACGGATATGTTTACAAACAACTTGCAGACACCTATTTTAATATGTTTAATACTGCCGAAGCTGCAAAATGGTATGCAAAAGCAGTTGAGTCTACTCAAGATTCAGAAACCTATTTCCGTTATGCTCAAATGCTCAAAGCAAATGGCAAATATGAGGAAGCAAACAAACAAATGCAAAAATTTGCTGCAATGGCTCCAAATGACCAAAGAGCCAAAACGTTTAAAGAAAACCCTAATTATATTCCGAGATTGTTAGATAAAACCAAAATGTATGATGTAAATCCTACAACAGTTAGTGGTGATAAATCAGATTTTGGAGCAGTACTTTATAGTAATGTACTTTATTTTACAAGTTCTAGAAATGCTGCAAGAAAAGATTATGGTTGGAACAAAGAACCATTTTTAGATATTTATAAAGCAGATTATAATATTGATGGAACTTTTACAAACATAGATGTTTTGTCATCTTTAAATTCTCAATACCACGATGGACCATTGACAATGACCACTGATGGTACAACAATTTATTTTACAAGTGATAGTTTTAGAGAATCATCTTTTGTTAAAGACAAGAAAAACAATCTTAAATTAGGAAAAAACAACTTATACAAAGCTATAAATGAAGCGGGTAAATGGGGAAATATTACTTCATTACCTTTTAATAGTAAAGACTTTTCTACAAGTAATCCTAGTATTAGCAGAGATGGAAAAACATTATATTTTTCTTCGGATATGCCAGGAAGTTTAGGTGGAGTTGATATTTGGAAAGTTGCAGTAAATGCAGATGGAAGTTATGGTACTCCAGAAAACTTAGGTAAAAAAATAAATACTGAAGGAAATGAAAGTTTCCCATTTATTGCAGATGACAATACAACATTGTACTTTGCGTCAAGCGGAAAACCAGGTTTAGGAGGATTAGATGTATTTATGATCGATCTTGCAAAAGGAACAGAAGCAACGAATCTTGGTAAACCAGTAAATACAGAAAAGGATGATTTTGCTTTTACCTTAAACAAAGAAAAAAATGTAGGATTCCTATCTAGTAATAGAAATGGAAATGATGATATTTTCATAACTACTCCAATTCCTTCAGTTGATGTTTTAACAATAGCAACTGATGCTAAAACAGGTGCGCCACTTGTAAACGCAACAGTATCTATACTTGATGATCAAAAAAACATCATAGCAACCGAAATGACAAATGCTAGTGGTGAAGTATCTTATAAAGTTGAAGCAAATAAAGCATACATGATTCAAGTAGCAAAAGATGGTTATGAGAGTAACACTTTTGCAGTTGCTAAAAGTAAAGGCGGACAAACAAAAGTGGATGCAATGTTACAACCAATTGATGTAATTGTTACCGAAACTGAAATTGTATTGAAACCAATTTATTTTGAATTCAACAAAAGCAATATTACACAAGAAGGTGCTTTTGAGTTAGACAAATTAGTTCAAGTAATGAAAAACAATGACAAATTGGTTATTATGGCTAAATCGCATACCGACAATAGAGGAAGTGATAGTTATAACTTAAATTTATCTGACAGAAGAGCTAAAGCAACAGTACAATATGTAATTTCTAAAGGAATTTCAGCTTCTAGAATCACCGGAAAAGGATTTGGCGAAACAGAACCTAAAGTTGATTGTAAAGATGCTTGTACAGAAGAACAACACGCTCAAAACAGACGTTCTGAGTTCTTGATTGTGAAATAAGAAATTCTATATTCTAAAATATTAAACCGAGTCAATTGACTCGGTTTTTTTATTTGAAAATTTTATAGAATTAGGTGGAAATAATATATTGCAATAATATAATTTATGAAATTTAAAAGGATGATGGCAATTCATTTTTATTTAGAAATAGAAAAAATGTTTTATATTAACATCAAGATGTTTCATTTTAGGATAAAACACAACTACTATAAGCCATTAAAAGGCTTAAACAACTCTTTTTTCTTTACTCCCATTGGTATATATTGTTAAAAGTTTTTATTTAGTTTATATAGTGCTTAACAGTTTATTAAAAGATGATATAACTAAATAAATCCAAAAAATTTCAATATGCATATTATATATTCCAATGGGAATTATTTCTTATTACAAAACATTACATTCATAATAGTATTAGAAAACATTATAAATTAAAATGTTAGAAAGTAAATATAAATTAGCTCAAAATGGACAAATTTAAGGAATCATAGGAACTTTAATTTTAAATCACTTCTGTACGAATAATTAAAATCGCTTTTTGAGAGCTAATTTAAACAAATCAATTAGATGCTTAATAAATCACATATGTTTCAACAATTAGAGTCTTAAATAGGCTGAAAAGCGATTTAATTTAATTGTTTTGAAAGTAATTTGAACATCTACGTTACGTAATTAATTTTATAGAAAACAGCTACAATAATTAATCACTTAAAAATGTTAAAAAAAAAGAGAGTCAAATTTGACTCTCTTTTTTTATTCTAAAAAACATTTTCTTTTAGTTGATAATAATTTCGTCTAATTGAACAGTTGAAGTAAGTTCTGGAGTTCCTATGTATTCAAAAACAAAGTATCCTGTTCCTGTAAGACTTGCAGGTATAGCATATGTACCAGCGCTATTAAATGAACTTTCAGAAGCACCAATTGTTGGATAAGCAATGTTGAATTTTTTTGTAATTTCTACATAAGAATTTACGTTTAAACTTCCGTTAATATAATTTTCACTTTTCACATAATAAACTTTCAATGCAACACCACCTCTATAATATCTTATTTCTTTTTTAAAAGTAAAAGTATTAGCTGCTGTAAAATCTACAGGTACAAAGAAATAAGTTTTAGCATTAACACCTCCGCCACCAAACGAAGTCATTTCGATATACTTGTTACCAGTTCCAGAAGGAAACTGTTTTACTTGCCAATATCTATTACCTGTTGTTTGATCATTTATATAATATGGAAAAATAGAAGCATTTAAAGTATAACTTGTAAATTGTTCAGAAAGTGAGCCAGCGAAATTTATTGTTGTTCCTCCAATAGGTGTAGAAATATAACTGCGAGGACCATTTAATTTAATATCATCTTCATATCTTACAATAAACTGAAAAGTATCTTGATATTTTGTTAAAACACCTCTGATTTTTCCGCTACCAGAAGGAATAGATTTTCCAGTAAATGGTGCAAAACTACTAAAACGTATAATTTCACCAGCACCACCGCCCAAAACAGTAGATGCTAATGTATGGTTTGTTGCTCCACCACCTGAATCAATATCATAATATGTTCTATTTAAAGAACCTTCTTCAAATTGAACATTCGTTAATTCTATTAATCTATTTTGAATATCATCAACGAAAGCATCGTTTAAAGAAAAAGGTCTAACAAAACCCTCCTCGTTTACTACTGTTGCAGAAGGGAATAAATATTTTTGCCACTCAGTTTCTGAAATTCGACCAACAGATCCTTCAAATAAAGTACCTATTTGTAATGAACCATAAACAATTCCCTTATATAATCCTTTTAATTTGATATATACTTTTCTTCCAGGATTAAAACCTTTTCCGTAAGTTGTTGTAATATTCATTGGCACACTAAAACCTATTGGATCAGTACCATCGGTTGGTAATGTTTGAAATGATACTGATTTATAAAAAGTACCTTTTTCATCACTTGAAGTAACATATGCCTCAATGATGTCGTCTGTTGTAATTGCTACTGGAGGAACAAAATCAATAGCTGGACCGTCTGTTACAACAATTGGCGAATTAGTTTTAACTGCTAAAACAGTTGTAGTAGTTGTAAACTCATACGTTTTTAAAGTTTCTTTCGGCGTTTGATAATTATCATCATTTGCACAAGCAGAAAATAAAAGAGTAGATAAACTAAATATTGTTATTAATATTCTATTTTTCATATTTCTAAAAATTATTATTTATTATAAATTCTAACATCGTCAATTTCATAGGTGCCATCTAAGTTATTATCGGTTCCTGATCCTACAACTTTAAAAGCAATATGAATATTTCCTGTATATTGAGACAAATCGATTGCTCCTGAGCTAAAGAAATCAAAGTTGGTGTCATAGTCTAATGGTGGTAAATCAAAAGTTTTTGAATCCCAATTAGCTGTTTCAACATTATTACCATTATAATCAGTTGATATTAAAACCTCTAGAGAATTAGCACTTGTTGATACATAAGCTTGAGCAACATTAAAAGCTAGTTTTTCGTTAGCATATTGATCCATATTGATGGCAGGAGAAATTAACCACCCAATATTACTAGGTTGACCTGATTGATAAGCTGTAAATTCTGTGTATTTGTCAGATCTGTAAAGACCTTCTCTCCATTTTACAGTTCCGGCTTCAGCATAATTTTCCCAATTTGTCAAATTCAAATCGATACCATCAGTAGTGTTAGCACCGAAAGCTTCGTATAATAAAAATGGTGTTAAATCTGGGTTTTTTATATCCTCTTCTGGAGAACATCCGGTAAAACTCAATATTGAGACAAGCCCAATTAAGAATAATATTTTAGTTGTTTTCATAGTGTTATTTTTTAGAAATTAATGTATAAATTTACGAAATAAGTTCTTCCGTTCCCATAAAAATATTTTGGAGCAAAAGCGGGAGTACCACTAGATACATCTTGATTTACTTCTCTAAAATTAGCATTTCTAGCTTGTTCGAAACCACCCGTTTTATATGATGTGTCAAGAATATTATTAATAGATGCAAAAAAACCAAAAGTTTGACTTCCTACTTTCCAAGATTTTCCACCCGTTATATTAAAAAGATAAAAAGCATCAAATTCTTCTTGTTTCAGTAATTGTTTAGCTCTATCATTATTAGTTTCTGGAAAAGGCAAACCTAACTCGTCAAAAGGATTTTTGAAGAAATTTTCTGTTCTTAATAAGGAAGCAACGTCTAAATAATTATTTGCTAAGTAATTAGCATTTGCTCCAACCCACCAAAACTTTGGATCTCTATATTCAACTCCAAAAGAGGCTGCAGTTTGAGGTCCACCAGATAATCTGTATCCTTTTAATTTTGTAGTTCCAAAATCTATTGTAGGGTTTGTGTTTGTAGGAGAAGCCAAATTATCATTGTTTAAGCTCACATTTGGATTGTTGTTATAAGTATTCTCACCATATGCAGCACTTGCTAATAATTTGATTGTAGAAGTAATTTGATACTCCATACCTAATTCAGCTCCAATATTTAATTTTTCAATATTTGTTACAGTTTCAGCAACAAATGCATCACCACCATCATTTCCTTCATCATCAAAAATACCTTCTCCAAAGAAAAATGAAGTTTCAGTTGCATTCTTAATATTAGCATAATAGGCAGTTAATCTAGATTTAAACTTAGGCATTCTGATAATATAACTAGCGTCATAACTTGTGATTTTTTCATCAGATAAACCTATTGTTGTATTGTCATTTATTCTAGCATTCGGAAAAACATTTCTTAATGTAGGTGCTTTAGTCATATATACCCCATTAAAACTCAAATATTGTCTACCACTTAATTTATATGTTAAACCACCCTTGAAACCAAAATTTTCAAATGAATATTTATTGCTTTTTCCAAATGAATTAGTCGGATACAAACCATTTTTATACAAACCTTCTCTTTGGTATTCTGATTTAGAAAATGTTTGACCAAGGTAAAAATCAACTTTTTTGTAAACAAACTTAAATTGTGTAAAAGCATCATAAGTAGTTGCTAACAAATTGTAGTTGTATGCAAATTTATCTCCTGCAAATACAATTCTATTAGGATTGTTTAAATCTGATTGTTGCTCAGATCCAACTTGAAAATTATCATAATCTTCATAGTATTGTCCTCCTAATAAATCAAGTAAATTAGCAAAATTATGAGAATTTAATTTTCTAAAACTAGCGCCAGCATTTAATGAGATGTTATCTGCTAATTGAGAACTTAATATTGTATTGGCATTCCAAATTTTATCATCTGTTCTGTCCTCATATAAGATATAGGCACTATGTCCATCATGTGTTGATAAATTTGTGTTGTATATACCTTTCCAATTCAATTGTCTATTAGTTAAGAAAATAGCGTTTTTTGAAAGAGCAATATTTGCTGCATCATCACCTTGAAAATCAGTATAATCAGCTTGATTCCACAACGAAGTATAATAACTAGGTAAGTTTCTATAATATGTTGGATCTGGATTATCTGCACCTTGGTAATCTAATCTACTATTTCCAATCTTTCCAAATTGATAAGAAACATTTGTATTTAAATTTGTTTTACTTGTGATTTTCCAATAATGGCTTAACATATTAATTGGCTCTTCAACATCTTTATCTCTAGAATTTCTTTTTTTACCATCTTGCCAACCCCAATAAGAATTGTATTTTTCTCCAGCTAATTTTGTTACTTCATTAGTATTTGGAGAGCTTTTTCCGCGACTATTTTGTGCGTATATAGAAGTGAAATTTAAAGAGTGTTTGTCGTTAAATTTTTTCTCAACACTAGCAAAAACTGAACTTGCATCATAATCAGTACCTTCAAAATATCCTTCATTTGCCCATCTTCTAGATGCAGAAACCACAAATGCCCAACCATTGGTATTCATTCCAGAAACGTGAGTACCCATTGTTCTCCAGCTATAATTGGTATTTGTTCCAGAAAACGAAACTCTAGAACCTTTTCTATAAGTAGAAGCTCTAGTATTGATAACTTGAGTTCCCAATATCCCGCCAAATGTATAATCTGATGGTGTAGATCCAGTTGTAAACTCTTGATTACGAGTCGCGTCATTTAATCCACCCCAATTACTCCATTGTGGTCTACCATCATATATTTTATTCATTGTAACACCATTTATCATGGTTGTACCATATTCATTATCCAAACCTCTTATTCTAAATCTAGCAAGACCCCAATTAAAAGCTGCAGTTTGTTGAAATGCATCTCTACTTGCTTGCAATAAACCCGAAGTGCTTTCTGAACCACTATTGTCATCACCTAAATCATTTTCAGTAATGGTAATTAAGCTCAATTGCTGCTCTTCAGTAATATCTTCATCAAGAACTACAACGCCAAGATCTAGCATTTTTCCGGCAACAATATCAATTTGTAACAATTGGTCTTTGTACCCTTGTGATTTTACTTGTAATAATTGTTTTCCAACAGGAACATCATTAAAAGAAAATTTTCCCTGACTATTTGTAATCTGGGTTAAATTTGTGTTTTGAATTGACGTAACAACATTTTGTAATGGTTTTTGTGTTTTTGCGTCAATCACTTTTCCTGAAATTCCAGTAAGGTTTTGACCAAAAACAAACAACACTTGCATCACAAATAATGTACTAATAATAAGTTTTTTCATAAATAAAATTAAATTAATTCATCTCTAAGTAAAGAAAATTTATTTCTTAACGGATGCAAATGTACCTAATTAATTAATATTAATTACTTTTGCTCACAAGTTTATACCAAACTTGATATTTAATTAATATAGCTTTTATGAGAATTAGAAAAATTATTGCCGTTTTGTTTGTGATTTTCGCAATAGGAAGTGCCAAATCGCAGGATAAAAAATTTATTGTGCACACTGTTGCTTTTTACAATTTTGAAAATCTATTCGACACTATCAATAATCCAAACAATGATGAAGAATGGTTGCCTAATGGTGCTCAAAACTGGACATCAAGAAAATACCATCAAAAACTAGAAAACCTAGCAAGAGTACTTTCTGAAATAGGAACAAATGACAAACAAACAAATTCACCAACATTTATAGGTGGTTGTGAAATAGAAAACCGTGGCGTACTTGAAGATTTAATAAAACAATCAAAATTAATCAATAGTGATTACGGTATTGTACATTTTGATTCTCCAGACAAAAGAGGGATTGATGTAGCGCTATTATATCAAAAAAAGCATTTCAAACCTACAAGCTATGTTAACATTCCGTTACTAATTTATAGAAATGCACCAAAAAAGAAAGAAAAAATAGAAAAAGAAACTGCCGAAGACAAAGCAGAATCAGATAAAAATGACGCAGGTCTTGGAGAAAGAGTGTATACTAGAGATCAATTATTAGTAACAGGATATCTAGATGGCGAAGAAGTAAACTTGATAGTCAATCACTGGCCATCTCGATCTGGCGGCGAAAAGAAAAGCTCACCATTTCGTGAAGACGCAGGAGCATTAAACCGAAAAATTATAGATTCATTAATAAAAATAAACCCAAAAGCTAAAATTATTACAATGGGTGATTTAAATGATGGTTCGTATAATAAAAGTGTTAAAATAGCTCTTGGA
This sequence comes from Flavobacterium sp., assembly GCA_043731625.1. Classification (GTDB taxonomy): domain Bacteria; phylum Bacteroidota; class Bacteroidia; order Flavobacteriales; family Flavobacteriaceae; genus Flavobacterium. Next base: position 10,833 of record JAYTIV010000136.1, read on the forward strand.
GCAAAACTCAAAAAAGAAGAACTCAAGGAACCAAGAGACATCTACAATCCGTTTGAAAGAATGGCAAAAGAAGGTCATGCAACCTTGTTTTATAGAGATGCAGGTGATATTTTTGACCAAATAATGGTTTCAGAAGAATTTGTAAAACCCGAGTTTACTTCATTCACTTACTGGAAAGCAGGAATATATAACAAACCCTTTATGATACAAACCACAGGACAATACAAAGGGTATCCACTCCGTCATCAAGCCACCGAAATAGGATTTAGTGACCACTTTCCGGTTTACATATATTTAATAAAACAAATGAATTAAACTCAAGTTCATAATAAAAGTATAAATAAAAAAAGGTTGGATTAATTTCCAACCTTTTTTTATTTCATAACTTTACAATAAAAAAAAATGGCAATTGCAAAACCCTTCAACCTCAATCAATGGATAATAGACAATAAACACCTACTCAAACCACCTGTGGGCAACAAAAACATATACATTGACTCAGACGATTATATCGTAATGATAGTTGCCGGACCAAATGCCAGAAAAGACTATCATTACAACGAAACCGAAGAACTTTTCTATCAACTCGAAGGCGAAATAAAAGTAATCATTCAAGAAGACAGAAACCGAGTAGAAATGACCATGAGAGCAGGAGATATGTATCTCAATCCTGCAAAAATACCACACTCACCAGTGCGTTCAGAAGGCTCAATAGGATTAGTAATAGAAAGAAAACGAGCAGGAAAAGGCTACACAGATGGATTATTATGGTTCTGTGACAACTGCAATCATATGCTACACGAAGTCTATTTTGAACTCAATGACATCGAAAAAGATTTTCTTCCACATTTCAGACATTACTACAATTCAGAAAAACTAAGAACCTGCAAACAATGTGGCACCATAATGGAAACCGACCCACGATATATAGATAAAGAATACGAATCTTAAAAATCATCAGAAGCCAATCCAGCCATACATTCCAAGTTTTTAGAAACAACCCCTATTTTCTAAGCCACAAAAGGAGCTTCTTTGGTCGCTCTTTTCTGTCAAGAAAATTAGTGTTTCTTTCCAAAAAGCTTTCCGTTTCTGTCTGGGCTAATTGCCAAATATTCAAAATAAACTACTATTTTTGTAAAAAATTTAAAAATCAACCATAAAAAATAGACAATGTCAACAATTGCACAACAATTCGGAATGGTCGAAGCACTAGAAATTCTAGGAGTAAAAGCCATCAACGAAGGTACATCTACAGGACAAAACCATTTTTCTAACGGAGAAATTCTAGAAAGTTACTCACCAGTAGACGGACAACTTATCGCCAAAGTAAAAACTTCAACCGCTGCAGATTACGAAAAAGTAATGCAAACAGCAACTGAAGCATTCAAAACCTTCAAACTTATGCCTGCACCACAACGTGGCGAAATTGTTCGTCAGTTTGGAGAAAAATTACGCAAGAACAAAGAAGCCTTAGGCAAACTAGTTTCTTACGAAATGGGAAAATCACTTCAAGAAGGGTATGGCGAAGTTCAAGAAATGATAGACATCTGTGATTTTGCAGTAGGACTTTCTCGTCAACTACACGGATTAACAATGCACTCAGAAAGACCAGGACACAGAATGTATGAGCAATACCACCCAATTGGAGTTGTCGGAATCATCTCTGCATTCAACTTTCCAGTAGCAGTTTGGGCTTGGAATACCGCTTTGGCTTGGATTTGTGGCGATGTTTGCGTTTGGAAACCATCAGAAAAAACACCACTTTGCGGAATTGCTTGTCAAAACATTATTGCAGAAGTTATCAAAGAAAATAACCTTCCAGAAGGAATTTCTTGTTTAATCAATGGGGATTATAAAGTTGGAGAATTAATGACTCACGACAAAAGAGTGCCTTTGGTTTCTGCAACAGGATCAACCAGAATGGGCAAAATTGTTGCACAAGCTTGTGCTGCTCGTTTAGGAAAATCATTATTAGAACTTGGTGGTAATAATGCCATCATTGTTACTCCAGATGCCGATATAAAAATGACAGTTATTGGTGCCGTTTTTGGAGCTGTTGGTACTGCTGGACAACGTTGTACTTCTACTCGTCGACTAATTATTCACGAAAGTATGTACGACAAAGTTCGTGATGCTATTGTTGGTGCTTACAAACAATTGCGTATTGGTAACCCATTAGACCAAAACAATCACGTTGGTCCACTTATTGATACTCACGCAGTAGAAATGTATAACAAAGCATTACAAAAAGTTGTTGCCGAAGGTGGAAAAATATTGGTTGAAGGTGGAGTACTTTCTGGCGAAGGTTATGAAAGTGGTTGTTATGTAAAACCAGCCATTGCAGAAGCCGACAATTCTTTCGAAATAGTTCAACACGAAACTTTTGCACCTGTTTTATATTTATTAAAATATTCAGGTGATGTTCAAGATGCTATTGCCATTCAAAATGGAGTCGCTCAAGGATTATCATCAGCTATTATGACTAATAATTTACGCGAAGCAGAAGCTTTTCTATCAGTTGCAGGATCAGATTGTGGAATTGCAAACGTAAATATAGGTACTTCTGGTGCTGAAATTGGTGGTGCTTTTGGTGGCGAAAAAGAAACTGGTGGTGGTAGAGAATCTGGTTCTGATGCTTGGAAAGTATATATGAGAAGACAAACTAACACGATTAATTACACAACAAGTTTGCCATTGGCACAAGGAATCAAGTTTGATTTGTAGTTCTTTAAGAAAATAAACCAAAGAAAAAGCCTTCTGAATTTCAGAAGGCTTTTTTATATAAAAACTTTGTAAACTTTGCGAAAGACCTGCGATCTTGCCGTTAAATTCTACTTTGTTTTCTTAGTAAATTGAGTCAAAATTACAATATGTTGTCCTTCAACACGACCTTCAATTTGTTCAGCATTGTCCCAAACCAATTTGATGTTATGAACCGCAGCTCCACGTTTTGCAGTAAATGTTGCGCCTTTTACATCCAAATCTTTTAGTAAAACAACCGAATCGCCGTCTTTTAAAACATTGCCGTTTGCGTCTTTATGAACAATTTTTCCGTCTTCATCTTCACCTTCACCAGTGGCAGCTGCCCAAACAAGAGTTTCTTCGTCAAGATACATCATATTTAACAAGTCTTGAGGCCAACCTTCAGAACGTAATCTGTTTAACATTCTCCAAGCAACAACTTGAACAGGTTTATTCTCGTTCCACATACTATCACTCAAACAACGCCAATGATTTGGGTCAGTGGTTGTAGTATTTTCTATTTGACTTTTGCAAACCGAACAAACCAAAACAGAATTATCAAGAGATATTGCTTCTTCTTTTGTTAAGTGAATTCTTAAATCATCAGGACTGCCGCACAACTCACATTTTGAATGGCTTCGTTCTTGTAATTTTTTGTCTATTACGCTCATTTAGTGTGTCTTATAAATTGAATGACACTCCGAAATTTGTCATAAATTGGTTATTTGCATCGCTTGCATTTTTATCATATTTGGCTAATGGTAAACCAAATTCTGTAAAAATTCCAAAACCATTGGTGAAAAAATAACGTGCACCAAGATGAGCGCCAAAGTTTTTCAATCCAATATTCAAACCTGGATATATATCTAATTTTTCGTCAATATTGATTACGTTTCCAATATTGGCATTAAAACGTAATTTCATGTCAAACTTATCTTTGAAAGGAACATCACTAAGTTCCCCTTCAGATACTCCTAAAACATAAGTTGAAGCAACGCCAATTGACATGTTTTCGCCTATTCCATAATCTCCAGAAACAAAAATTCCGTTTGCACCACTTTGAAGACTAGCTCCAATTTGAGCTTTAAAATCTCCTTTACCTTTAAATGCTTGTGCGTTTACAAAACAAGCTGATGATAACAATAAAAGGGTAATAATTTTTTTCATGTTTTTAAAATTTAATAATTATTGCGGCAAAAATAGTTTAATAAATTTAATTTCTGCCTTTTTCGTTTGGGTATAAATGAGGTAATGGTTCACTTTGCCAAAATTCTTTAGAGTCAATATCTAAAATTGTCAATGGTCCTTTGAATGCAGCACCAGTGTCAACATTCCATATGCAAGCTTTATGAACTGGTTTTGTTTCGCCTATTTGTGTAACAGGTGTATGACCTATATAAATTTCAGAATACAATTTTAATCGTCTCGGGTATAAAACATTATCTTTTTGAATATTGGTATCCAAGGACAATGCAGTTTCCCAAAGCGTTCTTTCCCAATAAAACATTCTTGGGAAATATTCATATTTTATACCATTCATATTAGTAAATCCTGCGTGAAGAAAAAGCCTATTTTGGTCATCTAAATAATAATTTTCTAGCGTTTTAAGAAATTCTACGTGTTTTTTTTTGGTTTGTTCACTTACTTTAAAATATGCCAGAACAGTTGATTCACCACCATGATTATACCACAACAAATTATCTTTGCTCTCCGAAAGCCAATCAGACAAAAGTTCATCGTGATTACCACGTAAAAACACACAATTATGAGTAGTTTTTAATTCGATTAAAAAATCTAATACTTGAGGCGATTGACTCCAACCATCAACATAATCCCCAAGAAAAATAAGTTTATCATCAGTTGTAACTTTTGCTCTTTCAAAAATTTGATGCAAGGCACGCAAACCGCCGTGAATGTCTCCTATAACAAGTGTTCTTTGCATATTTATTATTTAATCTATTGTACGTCGTATTTCATTTTTCTTAATACCCGTAATGCTTCTTTGAATGCCAAATATACAATAGGAAATGGTTTTAAAAACGCTTTGGCATCTATCAGCTTTTGTTTTGCTTCTTCAAATCCGTTAAGGTGACAAATCATAAGTGTATGCGGTAAATTTTCTAAGTCTTTTTTTTCTCTATTATTCAAAGAAAGTCCTTTTTGTAATTTTGAAATTAATGACAAATTGGAGTTATAAATATGAAAAAGCATTTTTTTATTGAATTCTGGTGGCTCAAAAAGCATTTCTCGATCTATTTTATAATACCCATTATCGTAAAAAAAAATTGTTTGTTTCTCAAGCGGATAATAACTTGTTTTGTCATTCAATCCCAATAAAACATATTCTGTAATAGTAAAACTTTTATCGTCGTAAGTAATGGTAACATCATCTTGAGCAGAATAAAACAATTTGATTTGTTCATTTACTAGTTCAATATCTACTCTAGAAAGTAAGTTTTTGTCTCGCGATTTTTTAGGAATTCCAGCCCAACAAATTACAAATAATTCTTTAAAAACTTTATATTTTGAAGCCATGTCTTTATGTCGAAAATTCATAAAATCTATAACTCCGTCTAACGTATATTCGATGCTATTTCTAGAATTATTTTCAATACCGATTACGGTTTCTGAATTTTGATAATTTTTTTCAAAATCAACAGAATCTATAGGTACAGTGTTGCTTCCACGTCTTATAAAAACACTATTGGTAAGAATTGTATGGATGCCTTTTTTGAAAAAAGAGGCTTTTTTTTTGGGTTTTATTGTCACCAATCCTACTACTTTGTCTTTTGGCAAAATAGGAAACGGAACATTTTCATATTGAATCTTAGGAGGATTTTCCAAATAGGCATTTACAAGATTTTGAATTCTACTATCGTCAAAAAAATCGTCGCCTACAATCTCATTATCAAAATCTTCTACACCAACAACTATATAAGAATTATTGATGGGATTAGAATTTGACAAAGCACAAATGTGTTTTAGAAATTTTGCTTTTCCTTCTCTAGAATGCAAATTTAGTTGGCGTTTTTTATCATAAAAACTACACTCATCATTGTGAGCAAGTAAGTTTTTTATAAGCAAACGCTTGTTTATCATTTGATTAAAAAGTATTAAGGAACATTTTTACCAATGCTTTCTTCCCAAAAAGCAAACCAATCTTCTAGCGATAATTCTACTGTTGTTGCTTTTATCAATTGAGTTATTCTTGTTGCAACGGCAGTGCCACAAACAGGTAATATTCCTGCTGGATGTTTCAAAATCCAAGCCAAAAGCAATATGTCTGGAGGCAAATTATATTTTTCAGAAAACAAGGTCAATATTTTTTGAATACGCTCAGATTGATGAATAGCATCTTTAAAAACAGTACCCAACGGATTCCAAGCCATTGGTGTTATTTTATGAGTTTGCATATAATCAAGACTTCCGTCAAGCATTGCCTCAAGATGTGAAACAGAAAACTGTATTTGATTATAATTGATTTTGGTTTTGGTTTGAATCAAATCACACTGAGAATTGGTGAAATTTGAAACACCAAAATCTAATATTTTACCTTCAGTGATCAATTGAGAAATAGCTTCAGAAATTTCATCAGCTTGCATTAAAGGACTTGGTCTGTGCAACAAAAGCAAATCTAGATAATCTGTTTTCAAATTCAATAATGATTCTTCAACAGACCAAATAATATGTGATTTTGAATAATTATAATGCTTAATTTTTGTGGTTCTATTATCAGATTGCATTTGAATACCACATTTAGAAATCAATTGAATGTTTTCTCTAGCAATTTGACTTTTCTTATGAGCAGCACCAAAACTAGCTTCGGTTGTATATCCGCCATAAATATCTGCATGGTCAAAAGTGGAAATGCCATTTTCGAGACAAGTATTCATCAATGTTATCATTTGATTTGTGTTGAGGTTTTTGCCCCAAACTCCCCAAGTCATCGTTCCGGCAATTATTCTAGAAAAAGGTTTTTTCTGCATTTAAATTTCATATAAAAAAGGTTAAATAAAAGTCAAAAATAAAGTATCATTTTCAAAGTTCTTAAAAAAATAAAAATACTATCACAATTCATCCTTAAAATTGAGTGTTTATAAGAAGTTTTAACCATTTTTTAACATCTTACTTCTAAAAAAAATTTCAATTTGCACCACCTAAACAAAGGAACTCACTTTATAGTACTAAAAATATGGAAATGGAAGAAAATACCACCACTCTAGACATTAGAGCGATTAATGAAAAGATTGAAAGAGAAAGTGCTTTTATCGATTTGCTTACAATGGAAATGAATAAAGTTATTGTAGGACAAAAGCATATGATAGAACGATTGTTAATAGGACTTTTAGGTCAAGGACACATTTTGCTTGAAGGTGTTCCTGGATTGGCAAAAACCTTAGCAATAAATACGTTGTCACAAGCCGTTCACGGAAGTTTTAGCCGTATACAATTTACACCAGATTTATTACCTGCAGATGTTGTAGGAACTATGATTTATAACATCAAGGCCAATGAATTTTCAATAAAAAAAGGACCAATTTTTGCCAATTTCGTCCTTGCGGATGAGATAAACCGTGCTCCAGCCAAAGTACAATCGGCATTATTAGAAGCTATGCAGGAAAAACAAGTAACTATTGGCGATACCACTTTCAAACTAGACCGACCTTTTTTGGTTTTAGCTACTCAGAACCCAATAGAACAAGAAGGAACATATCCTTTGCCGGAAGCTCAAGTCGATCGTTTTATGTTGAAAACCGTTATCGATTATCCAAAAATGGACGAAGAGCGTATGGTTATTCGTCAGAATCTGAAAGGTGCTTATGAAAAAGTTAATCAAGTAGTTTCTATAGAACAAATTCTTCGTGCTCAAGAAGCCGTTCGAGAAGTGTATATGGACGAAAAAATCGAAAAATATATTCTTGATATTGTTTTTGCAACTCGTTACCCAGAAAAATATAAACTAGAAAGTTTAAAACCATTAATAAGTTTCGGAGCTTCACCTCGTGGTAGTATAAATTTGGCAAATGCTGCAAAATGTTATGCTTTTATTAAACGTCGTGGATATGTAATTCCAGAAGATGTACGTGCAGTTGTTCACGATGTTTTGCGTCACAGAATAGGAATTACTTATGAAGCAGAAGCAGAAAACATAACTTCTGTTGAGATTATAAACAAAATTATAAACGAAGTAGAAGTGCCTTAAAAGAAGCAAAGACATAAGCATAAGCAATTAAATTCTATTGCCTGTTGCCTATTGCCTATTGCCTATTGCCTTTATAAAATGGATACTAAAGAGTTACTCAAAAAAGTACGTAAAATAGAAATTAAAACCCGAAGATTGAGTGATCATATCTTTTCGGGTGAATATCATACTTCTTTTAAAGGTCGCGGAATGACTTTTTCTGAAGTGCGTCCATACCAATATGGTGATGATATACGTGCAATTGATTGGAACGTAACCGCAAGATACAACGAAGCTCATGTAAAAGTTTTTGAAGAAGAACGTGAATTGACCATGATGTTAATGGTTGATATTTCGGGATCAGAAAGTTTTGGAACTAAAAATCAATTCAAAAAAGATATCGTTACAGAAATTGCTGCAACTATGGCATTTTCTGCAACTCAAAACAATGATAAGATTGGTTTGATTTTATTTTCTGATCAAATCGAATTGTATATTCCACCAAAAAAAGGACGTTCACATGTTTTACGCATCATTCGCGAATTGATAGAATTTGATCCCAAAAGCAACAAAACCGATATTGCTCAAGCATTAAAGTTTTTGTCAGGAACACAAAAAAAGAAAGCGATTGTATTTGTAATATCAGATTTTATAGCTGATGATTATGAGCAAACCTTGAAAATCGCATCAAAAAAACATGACATAACCGGAATTCGAGTATATGATATTCGTGAAGAAAAAATGCCAAATATTGGGATGGTTTCAATGCTTGATGCTGAAACGGGAATGACACAAGTAATAAATACAGGTTCAAAATCTGTCAGATTGAGTTATGAAAAATACTATCAAGATAAAATTAATTATTTTAAAGAAACTTTTAGTAAATCTGGATCTGGAGTTGTAAACACAAGAGTTGACGAGAGTTATGTTACAAAATTATTAGGTTATTTTAAATCGAGATAAGGATTTGGGATTTTTGATTAACGATTTTTGATTTCAGATTTTGTTGGAAAGAAAATAAGTTTTTAGAAGACTCAGATTTCGAAAATTAAACAAAAAATAATATGAATAAACAAGATCTTGAAAATAGATTAATTGATTTTGCTGCAACTATAATAATTGTATCAAGTAAGTTTGAAAAAAACTATGCTGGAAATCATCTTTCAGGTCAAATTATTCGGTCAGGAACTTCTCCTGCTTTAAATTATGGAGAAGCTCAAAGTGCAGAAAGCAGTAAAGATTTTATACATAAGATGGGAATATGCTTAAAGGAATTAAGAGAAAGTTTTGTATGTTTAAAAATCATTGAGAAAGCAAATTTAACAACAGATTTAAATAATTTATCGATTGCTAAAGCCGAAGCTAATGAGTTGATTTCAATATTTGTGTCAAGTATTAAAACAGCCAAAACAAATATGAAATAATTTTAATGTTTTTTTAAATAATTGAATCAAATATTTCGAGAGAAATCTGAAATCAAAAATCGTTAATCAACAATCAACAATCAAAAGTTTTTAAATTATAAAATGAATTTCAAACTATATATATTATTACTTTTTACCTCAACTGTTTTTGCACAACAAAAGCAAGTTATAACAAGTATTGATACTACTAAAAATAAAATTGGAGCCGAATTTAAGGTGACTTTTAAAACTTCGGTTGATACATTATCAAAAGTGGTTTTTCCAAACTTGAAAAACTTTGGCGCACTAGAGGTAATACAATCCTATCCGATTGATACTGTAAAAAACAATAATCGATATGAGCTGGTAAAAAAATACGGGTTAACTCAATTTGATTCAGGAAAATATACAATTCCTTCAATCAAAATTTTAATCAACAATACACCTTTTTTAACCGATAGTATTCAAGTTGAAGTTTCAAATGTAGTTGTAGATACTCTTAAACAAAAAATGTACGACATCAAGCCAATTGCCGAAGTTACTTCGAGCAAAAGTTGGATCTGGAAGTTGTTGCTAATATTGCTTCTCTTGGTAGGAATTGGTGCCTTTGTATATTGGTTTCTAAAAAAACGTCAAACAAAGAAAATCGAAGAAGATTTATTTAAAACCCCTATTGAAAAAGCAACCAACTTACTCAATAAATTAGAGAAAAAAGAACTTTGGCAAAAAGGAGAAATCAAAGCCTATTATAGCGAATTGACCGATATTGCTAGAAATTATATCGAAGAAGCCATTGATATTCCAGCAATGGAAAGCACGACTTCAGAATTGATAGAAGGTTTACGAATTGCCTCTCAGAAGAAAAAAATGGGACTTTCGCAAGAAACGATTGAAAATTTGGAACGTGTCTTGAAACAAGCCGATTTAGTAAAATTTGCAAAATCAAAACCACTTGATTTTGAAATTACCGAAGATAGAAAGAAAATAGAAAAAGCAATAATTACGTTAGACAAATCAATTCCTGTTGTTGTAGAAAACCAAGAAGAACTTCTGTTAAATGAGTTGCAACGACAAGAACAATTGAAATTGCAATTACAAAAAAAGAGAAAAAATCGAATTCTAACAGCACTAGGATTTGTTTTTGGTGCAATTTTAGGAATCATGTTTTTCTTTATTGTTACAAAAGGATTTGATTTTGTTAAAGACACAATTCTTGGCAATCAGTCAAAAGAATTATTGGAAGGCGAATGGGTGTATAGCGAATACGGAAATCCAAGTGTAAAGTTAGAAACTCCAAAGGTTTTACATAGAATTGATATTTCGAAATCACTTCCAAAAGAAGGAATGGCATTAATAAAAGAAATGCAATCCTTTGCTTATGGAACTTTATTAGACAACCTATATATTATGGTTTCTACTGTAAGATATAAGCAAAATGGCGAACTTGATTTATCTAAATCAATTGAGGGTTCAATTCAAGGAATTGAAGCACAAGGAGCACAAAATATGATTGTAAAACAAGATGAGTTTTTGACCAAAGAAGGCGTAAAAGGATTGAAAGGATATGGTACTTTTTCTAAAATTGATAATATAACAAAAAGTAGCACCAAGATTTATTATGAGATTTTACTTTTTAGTCAAGAAGGTGGTTTACAACAAATAATGATGATGCACAAAGAAGGTGATCAATATGCCAATCAAATATCGGAACGAATTTTAAACTCTGTCGAACTTAAAAAAGTATCTGAATAATGAAAGAAGTAACCTTTTTAAATCCAGAGTTTTTTTGGCTATTCCTTTTGCTTCCAGTAGCAATTGCTTGGTTATTTTGGAAAAGAAACGAACAATCACCAACATTAAAAATAAGTTCCCTAAAAGGTTTTCAAATATCTAATTCTATATTGGCAAAACTAAAACCGTTACTATTTGTCATGAGATTGTTGGCTTTGAGTTCTTTAATAATTGCAATGGCAAGACCAAGAACAGTAGATATTAGCAATCAAACCAAAACCACAAAAGGTATCGATATTGTTATGGCTGTTGACGTTTCTGGTAGTATGCTTGCCAAAGATTTAAGACCTAACAGAATGGAAGCGCTGAAAAAAGTAGCCGAAAAATTTGTTGAAGAAAGGCCAAATGATAGAATAGGATTGGTGGTTTATGCAGCAGAAGCGTATACAAAAACACCAGTAACAAGTGATAAAGCAGTTATTCTTGACGCCATAAACAGTATTAAATATGATAATGTTCTGCAAGACGGAACAGGAATCGGAATGGGATTAACAACAGCGGTAAATAGATTAAAAGACAGCAAAGCAAAAAGCAAAGTCATTATTTTGTTAACAGATGGTGTAAACAATGCAGGTTTTATAGAACCAGAAACCGCATCAGATATTGCACAACAATACGGAATAAAAGTGTATACCATAGGAATTGGAACCAACGGAATGGCCGAATTTCCCTATGCAATTGCACCAAACGGTCAGTTTCTTTTTAGAATGATGCCCGTAGAAATTGATGTAAAATTATTGCAAAGCATAGCGCAAAAAACCGGCGGAAAATATTTTAGAGCTACAGGAAACGAAAAATTAGCTCAAATTTATGCTGAAATCAACAAACTAGAAACCACCGAAATAGAAGAATTAAAGTTCTACGATTTTGATGAAAAATTCAGACCTTTTGTGTGGATTGCTGGTTTATTATTGTTGTTAGAAATTACATTACGAAACACCATTTTTAGAAGTTTTATATAAAAATTATGTACGAATTAGAAGAAAAAGAATATTTATATTTATTAATCATCATTCCAATATTGGTAGTGGTTTTCTTGTATCTTCAATTCTGGAAAAGAAAAAAACAAAGAGAATTTGGAGATTTAGATTTAGTTAAAAAATTAAGTCCTGAAAAATCTATTTTCAAACCCATATTGAAATTTGTCGTTTTATTATTGGCTTTGGTTGGATTAATTTTAGGGTTGGTCAATCCGAAAATTGGAACCAAAATGGAAACCGTAAAACGTGAAGGTATCGACATTGTTTTTGCCGTCGATTTATCAAAAAGTATGCTTGCCGAAGATGTAGCGCCAAGCCGATTAGAAAAAAGCAAACAGTTGGTTTCTCAAATTATTAATCAACTTGGGAATGATAGAATAGGAATTGTAGCCTATGCAGGAAACGCATTTCCCGTTTTGCCCATTACAACTGATTATGCTGTTGCTAAAATGTTTCTTCAAAGTATGAATACCAATATGGTTTCATCAGTAGGAACTTCATTAGACGAAGCAATAAAATTATCATCAACCTATTTCGATAAAAATAATAAAACAAGTAAATTACTAATAATGATTTCTGATGGAGAAGATCACTCCGAAGGTGCTGCAGATGCTGCAGAAGAAGCCAATAAATTAGGAATTAAAATCATTACGATAGGTGTAGGAACAGAAAAAGGCGGACCAATTCCGATCAAACAAAATGGAGTTGTAGAAAGTTTCAAAAGAGACCAAAACAACGAAGTAGTTATCACCAA
>JAYTIV010000137.1:0-9027 GCA_043731625.1 Flavobacterium sp.
TTAAAAGTGAAATACACTTTCCTTCTTAGCTCAGTTGGTTAGAGCATCTGACTGTTAATCAGAGGGTCCTTGGTTCGAGCCCAAGAGAGGGAGCAAAAAGCAGAAAGGCTGTCAGTAATGATGGCCTTTTTTTATTAAATTGCTAATTCAAATAAAAAAACATATGAAAAAATTAAAATTAATTTCAGGTATTGCATTTCTAGTTATTTTATCTTTCTCTTGTAGTTCAGACAATAACACTCCACAGCCAAATTGTGATGAGATTATTGCTCAAACACTTGCTGCACAAAACGCCTTTAATAATGCAACTGCTGCTAACCATACTGAATTATGTAACGCATACAAAGTCGCGCTACAAAATCAGATTAACTCTTGTGGAGATCCTTCAGGGGATTTACAAGACATTATTGATGATTTAGGTGATTGCATATTAGTTGTAACACCAAGTGTAACTGTAACAGTGGGCACACTGGCTAAAACATTTGAAACCAACCTAACTGTAACAGTCGTTGGTACAACTAGAAAAGTTAAAGTATATGATAATGTAAATGGTACCGACTTTGTTTATTTTGAAATCCAACAAGGAGCAACTGGTTCAAATATTATTTCAAATTTTAACATTCATTTACTTTCATCTGATTATAACCCAATGCCAGTGATTGACGGTGGTAACTGGACGTCTTCTATTTCTGTGAATTCATTAACTAAAATCTCTGGAACTTTTTATGGTTATGTTACTTCTCCAACAACTGGTGCGGATCTTTCATTAACTCAAGGTTCAATTGATATTAATTTATAAAAATCTAAACTCTTTAATAATTAAGATCCCAGTTTGAAAGCTGGGATTTTTTTTTAGAATAATTCTAGTCAAAAAAATCTCTTCTCATAGATATAAATAACTCTTATTTTTTTCAACTTAAATACGTATATTTGAGAGTAATTCTAGTCTTTGATTTATGAAAAATCTAGTTTCTAAATTTATTTTATTGCTTATTTTTTTCTTTATCGTTAGTTGCGGAAACTCCAAAAAAGAAAATGATATCTTGAAGACTGTTGAACCCAAATTGGATTCAATTAAAAAGACCAACACCACAACTTTAGACACTACAGATTATAATAAACGAATGTTAGCTTTAAGCAATTATGATGCATCAGGAAAATGGCCTGTAAAAGGACCATATCCGCTTAAAAGTGCTACATTACCTTATAATAGAATCATTGCTTTTTACGGAAACTTATATTCTAAAAGAATGGGGATTCTTGGTGAATTACCCAAAGAACAAATGCTACTTCAATTGAAAAGCGAAGTTTTAAAATGGAGTTTGGCAGACTCTACTTTGCACACTATTCCCGCATTACACTATATTGCCATTACTGCTCAAAGTAAAGGTGGTAGGAATAAAACTCATAATTTGCATATGCCTTTTAAACAAATCGATACTATTTTGTCTTGGGCAAAAAGTATAAATGCAATAGTTTTTTTAGACATTCAGGTTGGGCATGGTGACATTCTTACCGAAACAAAAACATTAGATAAATATCTTGCTTTACCAAATGTGCATTTGGCTATTGATCCAGAATTTTCGATGAAAAATGGAAAAGTTCCAGGTACAGAAATAGGTACTTTTTCTGCCGATGATATAAATAATGTTACCAATCATTTAATTAACCTAGTTGCAAAAAACAACATTCCTCCAAAGATTTTTTTAATACATCGTTTTTCTCAAAGGATGATTACTGATTATAAAAGTATTAAAAAAGTTCCAGAAGTCCAACTCGTAATAAATATGGACGGATTTGGCAATAAAGCGCTTAAAAAATCTGCATACCATGATTTTATTTACAAGGAACCTATTCAATTTGCAGGTTTCAAACTTTTTTACAAAAATGACACCAAAAAGAATCCAAATGGGTTATTAACACCAAATGAAATTTTAAAACTCAAACCAATACCCATTTATATCCAATACCAATAATTTAAAATTTTGTATTGATGAAAAACATACTCTCCTTTTTAAATGTTTTATTACTATTTACTATAATCTTCTTTTCTAAAGATTGTTATGGTCAAGAAATCAAGAAAATTATTAGTGGAAATAAATTTTCAAAAAGTGAAATTCCTGTTTTAAGCTATCATAATGTAAAGGAATTTAAAACAACTGATAGTGAAATAATAAAAACCTATACTGTTTCGCCAAAAAATTTTGCAGAACAAATGAAAACTTTGTCAAAAAACGGTTTTCATACTATATCCCCAAATCAATTATATGATTATTATAACCTTAACAAACCTCTACCCGAAAAACCAATACTTATAACTTTTGATGACACCCATTTAGAACAATACACAATTTGCGCTCTAGAAATGGAAAAATATCATTTTAAAGGCGTATTTTTTATAATGACTGTTTCTATAAATCGTCCTAATTATATGAGTGCTGAACAAATTAAAAAATTATCTCAAAACGGACATACAATCGCTGCACATACATGGGATCATCATAAAGTCGCTACTTACACTGGTAAAGATTGGGAAATACAACTTTCTAAACCAAAGAGAAAACTTGAATTAATAATAGGAAAACCCGTTACCTCATTTGCATATCCTTATGGATTATGGAATGCTGAAACTATTGTTGAATTAAAAAAAAGAGGATACAAAACGGGTTTTATTCTTTCCAATAAAAGTGATTCTATCGATAAACTTTTCACCATTAGACGTATTGTAGTTTCTGGAACTTGGAATATTTCAAAATTGTTGCCTGCTATAGATTCATCATTTGAAAAAAGTCATTATAAATAAAAACTATTTCAAACCACTAGGATATTCTAGAAAATCAATCTTATCATTTTTATGTCATATTGAAAATCTATTTGTAGTATATTGTATTGTGGCAATCTTTACTTTTTTAAAATTTCTAAAACGGTTCCCAACATTACATTGGCACCTATTGCTAAATCTTCATAAGAGGAATACTCTAAAGGATTATGACTGATACCATCTTTACAACGAACAAATATCATTCCGTAATCACAGACATAAGACAAAGCTAAAGCATCGTGAAATGGACCACTCATTAATTCTGGCGCGTCTAAGTTTAATGTATTACATTGGTTATGAATGATTTCTTTTATCCAATCGGCACAATAACGTGGATCACTTTTAGTGTCTTCTGAGATTTTAGGAAGCAAAAGAGAGAGCAAAAGAAAAAAGCCACTCTTTCGAATGGCTTTTTTAATTAACAAACTAATTATTTTTATTATTCTTTCTCCTAGAGAAGAACTTTTCTTTCTTTTTTTCATCTTTTCTCTGACCGTCTTTAATTTCATCATTAGTCCAAATTCTGACAAACTCTATTTTATTTTTTCTAATAAAATAATGCGACTTGCAATTAAAATTCCAATTACCAATAGATGGAGATAAACTAATAGTTTCTCCATCAAAAGTCATTTTCCAATCAGTTGGAGAAAAAGGAGTAACAACCTCATTGTTACAGCCACACACGCATTTGTGAATGGCCGTATAATAAGTAAGTGAAATATATAATATTCCATCTTCCAATTGTTCAGGAATGAACTCTACAAATTTATGTTGCAACATCTTCATTTGTCAATTGGGCTACATTAATTGAATAAGTACAATGGTGTTCTTCTCTTAAATCTTGATAAAAACCACAGAGTTTTTTCCATTTAATTACTGCTAAAACGGCATTTAAACAGTTCAATTCAGCAATTTGAATATTAGTATTGTAATCGTTATTATCTTCTTCTACAAATGAAATTCTATCTGCTAAATGGTCGTGTTTGTCAGAAGTTCCGGTAGTAACTCTAACAGTACCAATAAGTACATCGTCAACAGTATTTACACCAAGACCAACATCAATAAATGAAATGCCATTTTTCAATAAATACTGAATGATTATCCTTCTAGAAACATCACTATCAATACAAATAAAAATATGTGTCATACTCCTTAATTCTTCCAAATTTTCAGAAGTAACATAATAATGATGCGCTGAAATCTTCTGATGAATTTTAGAGTACATACCGTGATAGTAACCTACTTTAGATGGTACTTTATCCAAATCTTCATTTCCAGCAGCTCCAGGAGAACGAAATGCATTATGCTGAGAAAAGACATCACCGTCATAAATATGAATTTCACTAACTGGCGATTTAGAAATCAAATCTAAAATATAAGCACCGGTTCCACCCAATCCAATTATTGCAATCTTTTGTCCTTTCACTTTTTCATTAATCACATTCATTTTAGCTCTACTAGAGTTGGTGTCAACATATTGAAAAACATCACTTTCAGTAGTTCCTTCTCTCACACGAAAAGTTTTTTCAGTAAAAGTAGCATCCATACTTTTTGCCGGAGCAGAAATTATCTTGGCATAAGTTGACACTTTCTCATAATAGTTTGGATACCCATTCTGTGGTTTATTAGAAAAGGAATGATTAATAACAATACCATTTCCTAAATCTTGATTATTAGATCCATGTTGTATAGCACTAATGATACTACCATCATTATTACAAGGAAATTCTCCAATAAAATTGATAACATGAGTGCTAGGATTTGTAGTTGTACTGCTATTAGCCAAACTTAACTCACTTACCAAAACACCACGTTTTACCTCACGTTGATTAGTAACATAAGGTATATGGTGGATAAGTAAATATCCACCTTTAACCTCAAGTTCATAACCTTCATCTTGTAATCTTTTTATATCAGGACTATGACTTATTAGTAGCTGTAACATTGAAAACCATTTTATTAGTTATAAAAACTTTATCACCTTTAACCATACTTCCTTCAGGATTTTGATGAGGACCTTTGGCGTAAGTAACAGTATAAACCGTATTTGGATTTTCTTGATAATTTCCAAATGCTAATGCAACAACTTGTTGAAATGTAATGGTTTTTTCGCACCATTGTTTTTCTCTGCCATTTACAATAATGATAAATTCAACAACTTCTTTTTTGGAATAAAACTTTTCTTTTCCGGGTCTAGCCAAATCAACTATTTCCTCGTCTTCAATTAAATCGTCTTCCCAAGGTTGTTTATTATCCAAATAGATTTGGAAATCAGCAGCTATATTTCCCTGTCTTCTAATTTGAGAACCTTTAATATACTGTTTATCAGTTTCAAAGTTTTTCCCATCAATTGAGTACTTTAATTTTTGCTTGATATAAAATTGTTCTATACCTGGTCTTGCCAAGTCAACAGTTTCATCATTAAGAATAGCATCATCTTTCCAAGGCTCAACTATATCTAAAAATAATTCACAATCTAGAGGAAGTCCTCTCAATTCTTTCAATTGTTTTCCTGTAATGAACTGCTCAAACCATTCAAACTTTTTGCCTTCAATAATTAATTCTAATGAAGGTCTTTTACTGTGGTCATCCTGACCGTCTTTTTGTGTATTCATGATACTTTTTTTTAAAATTTTCAAATTATTTTAACACTCCTAATCCTTTAAAAACTCTTGGAGTTTTGAGTTTCAAGCGGTTTTGTTGCTAAAAAATTTGTTTTTTTCAAAAAACATAGTAGTTTTACACAACAAAATAGAGGGATACTGAGGTGATAAGCCTAAGTATTTTAAAGTCGACCAACTTAATTCCCTATAACCCAATCCGTACCGCCAAGTTCGATTGGGTTTTTTTTATTTATCGGCATTCATTCATAATAATTTTATTTATACTATTAATAATGCAAACATACAACAATAAATTATTTTAAAGATTAAAAAAGTTTACGTTTTTGTTAACTTTTTTTTTAACAAAGCAAAATTTTTTGTTTTTTAAATATAACAACTGTGTTTTAAAGGAGTGGCGTTAAATAAATGAAAACAAAAAAATATTTTTTTTAAATAAAGAGATAAGTTATTAACACTTTTGTCGAAGATATTTAATAAAGATTTACTTTTGTGCTATAAAATTCAACATTTATTTTTTATGACAAAACAAATCTTACTTCCAGGACAAATTCTTAGTGAATTGATGGATGAAAGAAATTTGAGTCAACGAGAATTAGCTTCTAGATTAGATATTTCGCATTCTCTACTTAGTAATATTCTAAATGGCAATAGAGCCATTAATATTAAACTCGCAATTTCTCTTGAAGCAATTAATTTTAAAGATGCAAATTTCTGGTTAACTAAACAAATGGAACATGAGCTTTATATTGCTCAAAAAGACCCAGACCTTATCCGAAAACAGGAAGAAATAAAAAAATGGAATGAAATTGAAAAAGTTGTTCCTATTTCGTATTTTAAAAAATTTGGCTTTTTAAATCTTGATTATACAAATAATTTAAAAACTATTTTGAATATATACAATGCTCAAGATATTGAATCATTGAAGACTAAAATTAACAAATATTCTTTTAGTAATTTCAGAAAATCTTCAAAATTTAATGAAAATAAAAACAATATAATAGCTTGGTCATACCTAGCTGAATACAATGCGTCTCTAGACAATAACATCGGGACATTTAAAAAAGAAAGCGAAAATGAATTAATAGAGGAATTGAACATTTTTTTCTATAAATTTAGAAAAGGTCAAGACTATATAACAAAAACAAAAAATATCCTAAATAAATATGGTATTAAATTTTTAACATTAGATAGACCATCACAAACACCTGTAGACGGTAAATGTTTTATGTCAGGTGCTAATCCAGCGGTAGTACTTAGTTTAAAATATAATCGATTAGATAATTTTGCTTACAATCTCATGCATGAATTAGGGCATATATATAGACATCTAACGAATCCGAAATATAAAGACAGTAGTTTTTTTACTAATGCACCTAATATTGAAAAGGAAGAATTAGATGCTGATAATTTTGCAAAACATAATTTAATTGAAATCAAAGAGTGGAATATCTTTTTTTCAACAAATGATGATTTCAACGACGAGTGTATTTTAAATTTTTCCAAAAAAATTAAAGTGCATCCTGCAATTATAAGAGGTCGTGTTTGCTATGAAATGCCAGAATATTATCGTAAAAGAACAATAATAAATAGCATGAATGTTTTAGAAGATTAAATCAAAGAAAAAATCGATAGAAAAGAAATATTCCAATTAATAAAGCAGAAAGCCACTCTGTTGAGTGCCTTTTTTACTTTTTTAAAATCTCTAAAACGGTTCCCAACATTACATTGGCTCCTATTGCTAAATCTTCATAAGAGGAATACTCTAATGGATTATGACTGATACCATCTTTACAACGAACAAATATCATCCCATAATCACAAGCATAAGACAAAGCCATAGCATCGTGAAAAGGACCACTCATTATCTCTGGTGCTTCAAGTTGAAGTTTTTCACACTCTGAATGAATAATTTCTTTTATCCAATCGGCGCAATATCGTGGTTCACTATTAGTATCTTCTGATATTTCATAGGTCAATTGATGTTTCTTAGTGATCAATTCGATACGTTCACGTAGTTGTTTTTCGTAACGGTTTCTTCTTTCTAAATCAATGTCTCTAAGGTCTACAGTAAAAGTAACTTCTTCAGCAATAATATTTCGTGAAGCTGGAAAAACAGTTAAAGTTCCAACTGTACCAACTGTAGGATTTCCAGGAACTTGAGTAGCTATTTCATTTAGTGCAATAATAATTTCTGCTGCTCCAACCATAGCATCTTTACGAATTGGCATTGGTACAGAACCTGCGTGACCAGCCATTCCTTTAAGTTTTACGGTCCACCATAATGGTCCTGAAATTCCAGAAACTATGCCTACTGGTTTTTTTGCCAAATCCAAAATAGGTCCTTGTTCTATATGCAATTCCAAAAAACAAAAAATACTTCCTGAACGATATTCGGAAGCTTTAAAATTGGTACTATCACATCCAAAATCTTTTAATGCTTGCTCTCGAGTTATGCCATCCTTATCTACTCGTTGCAATTCTCCTTCTTCTAGTTTACCTAAAATACCTCGAGAACCAAATAATCCTTTATTAAATCGCCAACCTTCTTCGTCGGCAAATGAAATTACTTCGATACTTCGTTCTGGTTGTATTTCATTTTCGGATAATGTTTTTACAACTTCAATGGCACATAAAACGCCTGCAACTCCATCAAATCGTCCGCCATAAGGTTGGGAATCGAGATGTGAACCCATCATTAATACTGGTAATTCTGGATTTTTTCCTTCCAATCGACCAATTAAATTACCAAAATTGTCAATATGTGTTTTCATTCCTGCTGCTTCCATCCAAGAAGCGGCAAGTTCGAATCCTTGTTTTTCTAATTGGGTATGTGCTGGTCGACACGTTCCCGTTTCTCCAATTTTACCTATTAAGCTCATTGCTTCAAAATGACTTTGAAGACGAGAGGAATTTATTTTCATTTACTAATTTTTAAGAAATTAAGTTTTTTATGATTGGTGCTTCGCGTGAGATTTGAAATTAAAAGGAGGACAGCCAGTGGCTGTCAGGTATTTTAAAATAATATTTTTTAAACCATTAAGAAATTAAGTTATTTAAGAGTTGTTGTTTGCGTGAGGGATTGAAATGGAAATCCTTTTTTTTAATTGCTTGGGGTTTAAACCCCAAGCAATTAAAAAAAAGATTGAAATGTAAAGCCCGACCCGAAGTTGCGAGGAAGAATGACGAAGCAATCTGAAGGGTCACGCCCAAAAATTAATGATCATTTAAAGGTAAACCTTGTTTTTGCCAATCTTTCCAGTTGATATATTCGGGTGCAACGCGATGCACTTCCATTGTAATACAATTATCGACTGGACAAACCAATTTGCATAAATTGCATCCTACACATTCTTCTTCTTTTACGGTATAATTGTTATATGGATTGCCTCTTTCTACATTTATAGATTGGTGAGAAGTGTCTTCACAAGCGATAAAACACAATCCGCAGTGAATGCATTTGTCTTGATCGATTTTGGCAATATGGTGGTAATTGATATCTAAATCTTCCCAATGAGTGATTTTTTCTACTGATTTCCCTATGAAATCGGTCGTTTTTTGATATCCTTTTTCATCCATCCAATT
>JAYTIV010000138.1:0-3556 GCA_043731625.1 Flavobacterium sp.
GCATTAGCTACAGAAGCTTCTTTACCACCTGTTCTAAAAAACTCAACCGATTCTAAACCTGTTAAAACGTGAGCAAATAGTATATATAAAACGGTACAAACTGCTAGTGAACCTAGAATACCAATTGGCATATCTCTTTTTGGATTTTTTGTTTCTTGAGCTGCAGTACTTACAGCATCAAAACCAATGAATGCAAAAAATACGGTTCCAGCCGCACCAAGAATTCCCATAATTCCTCCAAAACTATGATCTACTCCAGAATCATCTGTAAATACAGAAGCTTGAGGAATATATGGTGTGTGATTTACTGGGTTTATAAAATTCCAACCCAATACAATGATTAAAACAACGATAGTAACTTTTATAACTACTATAATTCCGTTTACAAAAGCAGATTCTTGGGTGCCTTTTATTAAAAGTAAACTAATGACGGCAACAATAAAAAAGGCAGGTAAATTGATTATTCCGTGTTCTCCAATATCGGAAACTTGAAAAGGTGAATGTGAGAGGGAATATGGTATTGGACTGGTATGTAACACATTGACCAGAAGATTGTTGAGATATTCACTCCAAGCAATCCCAACAGTTGCTGCTCCTACAGCATATTCTAATATTAAATCCCAACCAATTATCCAGGCTAATAGTTCTCCCATTGTAGCATAAGTATAAGTATATGCACTTCCAGAAATTGGTATTGATGATGATAATTCTGCATAACATAAACCTGCCAAAGCGCATCCAATTGCTGCAACAATAAAACCTATTGTAACAGATGGTCCAGCATTTTGAGCTGCTGCTGTTGCGGTTCTAACAAATAAGCCTGCTCCAATAATAGCTCCAATTCCTAAAGCTACTAAAGACCAAGCGGTTAAGGTTCGTTTTAGTCCTTTTTCGGATTCTGCAGCTTCACTTAATAATAGTGGTATTGATTTTTTATTCCAAATAGACATAGTTTTTCTATATTAATGGGTTAAATTAAATTTCAAATATATAGTTTTTTAAATAACTTCAAACATTTATCATTCGATTCTGTATTATTTTAAAACCAGAATCCAACACTTATCCAAGCAAAACCTTTTGTTACCTCTGGCGACCAAGAGTATTTAAATTCTATTGGTCCTACTCTAGATTCTAAACCATATCCTAAAGCATATCCTGAATGATTTGGAGTAGAAATCCATTTTGTTGAGTCAAACAAATTGTCTTCGATATTGGCATAATTTGCGGCAATATTTATATGGTTTTTTTTGAAAATTTCATAATCTAGAGTAATCGAAGTTTTGATATAACTATCTCCTGCAAGACTCAAAAAGTCGTATCCGTAAAAATGTTTAAAATTATTGATGGTGTTATATCCATAGCCACCAAGTACAAAATCAAAAAACGGAACTGTTTGTTTGCCTATTGCAAAACCTGCTTCAGATTGTAGTTTTACTGTTAGTTTTTTATAAAATGTTTTTACGATTCCGAAATCTGCTTTTGCAATTGAATATTTTGAAAATGTATTGGTATAGTCTGAGGAATACAGATATGTTTGAAAATCTCCCATAAAATACAATCCTTTTTTAGGGAAATACTTATTATCAAAAGAATCATATTTTATATACCCAAAAAGGCTACCATAGGTACTGTTTTCGAAAACTGGATTGACGTTTTGTAATGTTTTTGAATTGATTTTTAGATGTTTTATTTCAACTCCAGCTCCAATTAAAAATTTCTGAAAAAAAATAGTTTGAGAATAGGCTTGATTGGTAAAGTCTGCAAAATCAATATTTAAAGATTTTAACGATAAACTTTCTAATAAAAATCCATTATTGAAATCGGTTTCTACATTTCGGTTAAATTGATTGTATCTTGACTTAAAACCAAAACTCCAATAGAAACCGTTGTCTATATAATAATCTAGATTGTATCTCAGATTATCTCCAAGGATTAAATCTGCGGAAACAATATCGTTTTTGAAAAATGTTTTTTTGTGTGTAATATTTACTAAAGCACCTGTTTTGTACAACCCATCAAAATGTAACCCAAATTTCAGATAGGTTTTTATTGGATTTTCTGTTAGTGTGATATGTAAATCGTCATTGTTTTTGTTTTTGTCTAATGTATAATTGATTATGCTGAAATTTTGGGTAGCGATGATATTATTAATACCTACTTTTAAATCATCATAACAAATTTTTGTTCCTTGTTTGAACCTTAATTTTCCAATAACATAGGTTCTGGTATAGTTTTTTAAAGGGTTAATTATTATTTTCTCAATATTTAGACTATCTATTTTAAGGAAAGTGTGCTTTTTATAATCTGAATTTAAAGAATCGCCTAGGATTTTTATTTTTTCGTATTGAGCAAAGGCAGCTTCTTCACCTTTTTTTATAATTGTTTGGCCATCATCAAACGAGATGACACCATACTCTGTTATATCTGGTTTGATATAAATATCGGTTTCGCTTATCTTTTTATTCATTTTTTCAATCATTTGTAGATTGGAAATCTGAACTAGAATTTTTGTGGCATCTTTTAGGGAATTTCTATCTTTTAAATCATCTTGTACATCAACTCCTATAATAATATCTGCGCCTAGTTTTTTAATTTCATCAATTGGATAATTGTTGGTTATACCACCATCTACAAACAACCTTCCATCTATTTCTACTGGTGAAAACAAGGTTGGAAAAGCACTACTAGCCAACATAGCTTCGGCAAGATATCCTTTGTTCAAAACAACTTCTTCTCCTGTTTCTATATCTGATGCTATACACAAAAACGGAATTGGTAGTTTGTTAAAATCTCTTATGTGCCTTACTTTACAGGTTAGTTCGTTGAGTAAATTATAATTATACATTCCTTTTGATAATGCTGTAGGGATACCAACTTTTAATTTATTAAATGGTAATACAAAGGCATAAAGTTCGTCGTTGCGTTTTTCGTAAAAATTTTTTGATGATCTTGGAACGAAATCATTTAAAAGTGCATCAAAATCGGTTTTTTTAAAAATCGAATCTATTTGATTTGCTTTATAGCCTGATGCATATAATCCTCCAATTACTGCACCCATACTAGTGCCGCCAATAAAGTCTATTTTTACTCCTGCTTGTTCCAATACTTTTAAAACACCAATATGTGCAAATCCTTTTGCACCTCCACCACTTAGTACCAAACCTATTTTTGGTCTTTTGGGTTTTTCTTGTGAATAGGAATTTTGTGAAAATTGGATATAGAAAATTGATATTAGACAGAAAAGACCAACCTTTTTTAGCCCTGGTTGAAACGGCATCCTTTTTTTGTAAAAAAAAGATAGAGTGAAAAACAGGAAAATGGATTGTAAATATGCCTTTGCCATGTGCTTCTAAATGTTGTTATGTTTTGTTTTCATTGTAAAAGTCGGCAATTTTTTTGGCTTTTGAAACACCAACTACTTCTGAAATTTCTTTTTCTGTGGCTAATTTTAATCTTTTAACACTTTTAAAATGTTTTATGAGTGTTTGCATTGTTTTTTCGCCAATTCCTGGAATGGTTTCTATGGATGAATTGAGTGCTGCTTTGCTGCGTTTGT
>JAYTIV010000139.1:0-8893 GCA_043731625.1 Flavobacterium sp.
TTTTATCTATACAAAAATCACAACAAGGTGGCGGAAGTCTTGTTATTAGAGGTTTTGAAGCTAGTAGAATTTTACTAATAGTTGACGGTATTAGAATGAACAATCTTATCTATCGTTCAGGACATCTACAAAATAGTATTACTGTAGATAAAAATATGCTTGAAAATATAGATGTCTTATTTGGACCTGCATCATCAATGTATGGTAGCGATGCTCTTGGCGGAACCCTTTTTTTGAAAACCAAAGATGCTAAACTCCTATTAGAAAACGGAAATAAAAATTTTTCTGGTACTTTTTTATCCAACTATAGTTCTGTAAACGAAGGGAAATCTGGTCATTTAGATTTTAATTTCGGAAGTCAAAAATGGGCAACATTAACTTCATTTTCTTATAATGATTTTGGTGATTTGCGAATGGGAAAACATAAAAATGGTTCGAATGATTTTTTTGGAGAACGCAATTATTATGTACAAACCATTAATGGAGTTGATGTGCAAATTGAAAATCCGAATAAATATATTCAAAAATTCTCTGGTTATACACAGTATGATGCTATGCAAAAAGTAGTTTTTAAACCAAATGCTTCTACTCGACACAGCCTTAATTTGCAATATTCTACCACTTCTGATGTTCCTAGATATGATCGTTTGACAGATTTAAATAGTAGTGGAAATCTAAAAACAGCAAGTTGGAATTATGGTCCTCAAAAAAGAGTACTTTCAGCCTATAAATTAGAAAAAAAGAATGTTTTTTTGAATAGCGATATGAATGTTACTTTAAGTTATCAAAACATTGAAGAAAGTAGAATCAATCGAAATTTTGGAAATTTAAACGAAAATAACAGAATTGAAAAAGTATCCGTTTTTGCCTTAAATTCTGATTTTAAAACAAAAATTGGAAAATTTGATTTCTTATACGGATTTGATGGTACTTATGACAATCTAAAATCGTCTGCTTTTGCAAAAAACATCATTACCGGAAGCCAATCTATTCTCGATACTCGTTATCCTGATGGCAAAAACAACACCTTAAAAACTGAAGGTTTTGTTGGTATAAATTCAAGTTTAAATCGAAATACTATTTTTAATTTAAGTGCAAGACTAGGATATACTTTACTTAGTAGTGAGATAAAAACAAATTTTCTGAATTTGCCTTACACAAAAATCAAACAAGATAATTTTACTTATAGTGGAGCTTTTGGTATTGTAAATAAATCTACCGAAAATGTAAAAATTGCATTCAATTTAGCAACTGCATATAGAGTTCCCAATATAGATGATTTATCAAAAATATTCGAAAGTGCTCCAGGAACTTTAATTGTTCCTAATAAAGATTTAAAACCTGAGAAATCTGTAACTGCAGATTTAGGCATTACATTCTGGAAAGTAGATCGCTTTGAGTTTGAAAATACTTTTTTTATTACAAAATTGTATGACCCAATTGTTACAGATATTTTTAGTTTTAATGGACAAAATACTATTGAATTCGGAGGTCAAACAAGTACAATTCTAGCTAATCAAAATCAAGGAAAAGGTACTATTTATGGACTATCATCAAATTTAAAATACAACTTAACCAAATACTTTTTGTTTTATGGAAATGTATCTGTTTGCAAAGGTAGCGTTGAAAATGAATCTGGAGATTTTCCTTTAGATCACATTGCTCCTGTTTATGGAAAAACAGGATTTCGTATTGAAAATAAATGTGTCACACTTGATTTGAATATGAATTTTAACGGAAATAAAAATGTTAATGATTATTCACCATCTGGAGAAGATAATTTGCAATATGCTTCAATAAATGGTGCGCCATCTTGGCAAACTTATAATTTGAAATCTAGTTTTACTTTTATTAAAAACACGGCTATTTTTGGAGGAATCGAAAATATTTTAGACACACAATATCGTACTTTTTCATCTGGCATAAATGCTGGCGGAAGAAATATTTATGGTGGATTTAAATATACTTTTTAAGGAAATATAGTTTAAAAAAAAAGGCTTACAATCAATTCAGCAAGCCTTATATTCTATATTTTTGGTAAAGTTTTTAAATATAATTCTTCCACTTTTTTTCTTGCCCATTCTGTTTTTCTCAAAAAAGTTAAGCTTGATTTAACACTCGGATTTTCTGTAAAACATTTTATTTTTATAAATTCTCCTAATGTATCAAAACCATAAAAAGCTACAAGTTTTTCTAGAATTTGTTGTAATGTTATTCCGTGAAGTGGATCTTTAGACATAGTTTTTGTATTGTACAAAAGTACAATTTCAAGAGTTATTAAATTAAAAAATCCATCAAAAAATATCTTGATGGATTTTTATTATATACAATTTATTTATTGAACCGCTAACAATGCATTAATATTGCCATATCCGAAACTTGCATTTGGATTTGGATAAAAACTTGCAGATTGTTTCAATTTTGTCAATACCTGATCTCTTGTCCAAGTTGGATTTTTTGCCCAAACAAGTGCCGCAATTCCTGCAGTTGTAGCAGTTGCAACTGATGAACCACCAACGTAATTTGACTGATTATCATAATAACTAACTACTGGTACGGTATTTCCTGAAACTGCTCTTTGCATTACAACTGTAAAATCTATTTCGTTTCCTGTATGACAAACATCACATTTTTGATAAGTTGACCCTTCCATTACTCCCGTTACTGCATTTGTTTCTGGCATCCAAGCAGGAAATATCACACCTACAAATGTTGTAAAACTTGTAGATGTTCCGCCAGCACAAAAGATTAATTTACCTTTACCATATGCATATCTTACACCATCTTCTATTTTTCCAACAGAAAAAATATGTCCCATTGACATTGAAATTATTTTCACGCTAGCATTATTTCCTAATGCAGTAAATGCTTTTTTGACACCTTCTTGTTCTTGAAAACCATCTAAAACTACATTTGTAGAAGCTCTATAAGTAACAAGATTTGAATTGTATGCAACTCCAACTGGCAAACCTTTATTGTTTCTTGGCGCTGCTGCAACTGAAGCCATACTAGTTCCATGACCGCAAAGATCATTTACGCCATCTGTTGTAGTACTCCAAGGCCAAATAGAATCAATGTAGACTCCAAATTTTTGAATTGATCTTCCACTAGAATCCCCATTATTAAAACTAGAACCCAATAAAGTTTGATTTGGAGAAACTCCGGTATCAATTACTCCAATTGTTATACCTCTACCTGTACTATAATTCCACGCACTAGGAATATTGTGTTTGTAAAATGCCCAAGGTGCTTTTGCATTTGGAGTAATCGTTGTATAATCTGAAGTGCTCAATATAGCAGTATCATAACCACAACCAGAAGAACCTGAACTTGATGTCGATCTATAATCCGCGTTTTTTGTGGCAAAATACTTATAATCTGCTGGTTCTAAATAACGAATGAATTGACTTTTTCTTAAGGCAATAATTGTTTCTTGTTTTGTGATAACAACATTCACTTGATTTAAAAACTCGTCAGATGAAACTAGAATTTTATCCATTGGCAATTTTTCATATTTCAAAATTATTTGAAGTAATTCTTCTTGAATATTGGCATTATTTGGCGATTTAGCTCTTTCGAAATCCTCTTTTGAATTTCCGAAACCAATAGAAATTAAATTATTACCTTGATAGGAAGCACTCCATAATAAATGATTGGATGCGTTTTTCCAATTGAACGAACCTTTTGAATTTAATGATTCATCAATATTTTGATTGACTTGTTTTGCTGATAAAGGTTCTTTTTGAGAACTATCAATAGTAATAACATCATTTGTATTGTTCTCTTCTTTTGTACAAGATGCAAAAACAAACAATAACATTACTGAGATTTGAAGTAATTTGTTAGTCATAAGTCATTAATTTAATAATTAGTTTAACAAATTAATAAATTTTTATAGTACAAATTGCATATTCAATAAAATTTTTATCACTAATTTATTAAGTTTATTAACAATGAACATTTTTTTAATTATTTAAATTGTTTGTACCTTTGTAGTATTATGTTGAAAACTGTAAATATTCTTAATAAAAGAGCCCGATTCGATTATGAAATACTCGAGACATATACTGCTGGAATTGTTTTGGCTGGAACAGAGATAAAATCAATTCGTTTAGGAAAAGCAAATATCACAGAAAGTTTTTGTGAATTTAGTAACAACGAACTTTTTGCCATTAATACCTACATTGAAGAATATGCCTTTGGAAATCAGTTTAATCATAAATCAAGAAGTGAGCGAAAATTATTACTTAACAAAAGAGAATTAAAATCGTTAGCAAAAAATGTTCAAGCAAAAGGTCTAACGATTGTACCTTTAAAATTGCATACAACCGAAAAAGGATTGGCCAAATTAGATATTGGTTTGTGTCGTGGTAAAAAGACATATGATAAAAGAGAATCGCTCAAAGAACAAGATACTAAAAGGGATATTGATAGAATTAAAAAAAACTTTTAATAAAAAGTTTTTTTTTACAATAATATATGACTAAATTTGTCTTGACAATTAATGTATTATTTTTTAAGTCATGAAAACATTACTCAAAAACGCAAGAGAACAAAAAGGTTTAAAAACAAGAGAAGTTGCTCAAGAATTAAAAATTGACCAAGCATTGATTAGCAAATTTGAAAATGGCACAAGAAGACCAACAAAAGATCAAATTGCAAAACTGTCATCTTTTTTAAATATTAATTATGATACTTTGATGATTGCTTGGCTCAAAGAGCGTATTCTCTATGAAATTGGCGATGATGATTTGGCGATGAAAGCAATGGGTTTGGTTCAAGAAGAAAAAGCAAATTACATAAAAAGTAGTCCGAAACTTTCTTCTAATTTAGTTTCGATTCTAAATGAAATTGATGTTTTGAAAAAAAAATTAGATCAGTTTAGACAATTTGATAGTTTTAGAATCTCACAAGCATTAGAACTCGAGTATACTTTTGAAAGTAACCGTATAGAAGGAAATACACTTACTCTTCGTGAGACCGATTTGGTCATCAATGAAGGTTTGACAATCTCTGGCAAAAGTATGAGAGAGCATCTTGAAGCTATTAATCATCAAGAAGCAATTGGGTATATCAAACACCTTATTGAGAAAAACTCTTTTCTCAATGAAAAAGAAGTTTTGTCTATTCATAATTTAATTTTGCGTGGCATTCATCCAGAAGATGCTGGAAGATATAGACGCGTTCAGGTGATGATAAAAGGTAGTTCCTTTATGCCACCACAACCTTTTATGGTTGCAAAAGAAATGGAAGATTTTTTTATTTGGTATGAAACCAATAAGAACAATTTACATCCCATAGTTCTTGCCTCAGAAATGCATGAAAGACTGGTTACAATACATCCGTTTATTGATGGCAACGGTAGAACTTCTCGTTTGGTAATGAATTTAATTTTACTTCAAAACGGGTATGTAATAGCAAATATCAAAGGAGATTATGATTCTAGAATGCAGTACTATAATGCATTAGAAATTGCTCAAACAAAAAACAAAAAAGAAGATTTTCTATTGTTTGTTGCTCAAATTGAAAAAGAAAGTTTAGAGCGTTATTTGCAAATAATTGGGCAATAAAAAAGGAACAATTTTAATTAATTGTTCCTTTTTAAAATAAAAATGTTTTTATTTATTTGAAATTGAAATTGTTAACTAAATACATTTCTTTTTCGTTTGCCATTACTGCAAAAATCAATCTGTTACTTTCTGGAATATAAGCTGATAATTGATAAACCATAACATCGCCAGGATTTACTCTTGGATTCATCAAATATGACAAACTAACATATTTATTTTGATTGTTATTATAATTATTAGCTGAATCTAATTGGTAAAAACCTCCATTAAATCCATTGTTTATATGATAATTCCCTTTGATATTTACTAATCCAAAAGAATGGTAAAAATCAGATGATTTATTAGAACTGTCAGTTAATTTATCTGCTTTTTTTAGGGTACCGTCATTTCCTAAAACAATGATTGTAGGCATTTCGTATCTGTATTTTGTATCCCAACTTACTGCCATTCCTGGTGTAGGTTTTACAACAATTTCAGCTTTTGCTTCTGCAAAAAGTATTATTTCGTTATTTTGTTGAAAGATATTTTGAATCACTACATCTTTAATATCTTTTACAGTATTAAAATCACCAACACTAACATTTTGTATTGTGCTACCAGCATCTAAATCATAAAAAAGTAAATGTTGAAAATCTCCTCTTCTAATTCCTTTTGCAGGATAATTAAAAGCTAATAAATAATCTTGACTACCAATTGTTATTGCTTTAGGTTCGTGTAATTTAATTTCAGTTTCAAAAGTTTTATCTTCTTGACCATCAGCAGAAACTAGTACTAAATAATTTTTTTCTTTATAACTGTTTGGTTCACGTAACAATACTGCTTTACCTGAATTGGTTACAGTTATACTTCTGGTTACAAAAGTACTTTCAAAAGTTACGTCTTTTTGCCAAACCGTATTTAAAGTATTAAAGTCTAACATGATTAGATTAACACTTTCTGGCTCTTTTTTTGGTGAATTTCTCCTGAAACAAATTCCTATATATTTATTGTTTTCAGATTTTCTTACATAGGTATCTCCTGATTTAGAAAGAGATTCTATAGGATAAGTAGCAACAATTGAAGTTTCAAATTTTCCAGAAGTTTTATCGAAAATATGCTTGAAAATTTCTTTTTTCTTTAATTTACCTGAATAACTTTCAGTAAAAACAACTATTTTATCGTTCCCAATTTCATATGACGCTAAATAATTATTTAAGGTACTTATATCTTTTGGTGCAAAATCTTGTGTGAAAGTTTGAACTAATTGATTTTTTTGATCAAACTTTCTTAAATTGATGATGTTGTATCGTAACATTCCATCAATATTGATGACACTAAATAAATAATGATTATAGGCATCTTTTAAAACAAATTTTGCGTCTTTTTCTGTTAAAGAATTAAACTCAAACTTCTTACTAATTTCATTATTTTGAGCAAAAAGTACAATTGATGAAAAGACAAAAAGTAGTATTAGGATAGATTTTTTCATTTTAAATTGTTTTTTTATAAATATCTTTTTCCAATTTATCTAATTCTCTTTTTTCATCATAAGACAAATCCATATAAATTAAATTTTCTTGAAATTGGTTCAGATATTTTTCAGCTTCTTTTTTGTTATCTAATCCAAGATTTAAACGTAATAAATTGAAATAGATAAACTTAGCTATTTTTGAATTAAAATCTGATTTAGGATTTTTGTATTCGATTTTATCTAATGTTTGTTGCCAAATATCTGTACCTTTTTTCATATTAGCATAGGCTATATCATTAACATCAGACAATTCTGGTTGCAACTTTTTTAAGTTTGTAGTTACATATAAATGAGCTCTTTCAAGATCATCATATTTTCCTTTATTTTTTACTGTACCTATTGCTATTGTTTTCGTAATGGCTTTATACCCATAATTATCATTCAAGTATTGATTTATGAAAGCAATAACACTTTCTAAATGATTTTTTTCGGCAAGAGGTTTATTGATATTATTACTTGGTGAAGAGGCAATCAATTTAAATTCTTTGAAGAAAGTATCGTTTAGTTTTTCAACTCCATTTACTTTAACTATAAGTTTAGTTGGTTGATTGGCGTATGTTTGACCTGCATTATCTTGAAAATTCACATATTGAATATCAGTTAAAACATCTATATAATTTCCTTCTTTGGTAAAACCTGAAATATTTATTTTTGATGCTAAAACATTATTATCAACAATAATATAATCGTTTAGATTTGGTTCTGCATAAACTGGTGGAACTGGTTTGTAATAAACAGGTTTGCTTGGTAAAACCAATACTGGATTTTTCTTTTGTTCGGTCATAGATAACCTTTCTAAAAGAGAAAGTTTTTTGAATTCAGCAGATTCTAATGCATATTGTTCATTGGCTTTTTTGGTATCCGTCGCAAAATCTTGTAATCTAACTTGAAAATCTTTTTCGCTATCAGTAACTACTTTATCATAATTTTTTAAAGCATTTTGATGGTCTACTTTTGATCTCGCAATTACATCTTCTGCTTTAACATTATAAGGAGAAGTAACAGTAACTTTTAATTGTCTAGATGATGGGTCAATTACTATTTTTGGTTGTTTTAGCAATTGAAATTCTACATTTTCATTAGAAATACTTTGAGCAAAAATACTTCCTATTGAAAAAAGAAATAAGATACTTAATAATTTGATTTTCATTATTTTTAATTTAAATTTTTGCGAAAATACATATTTTTTTTTAAGTTGTATAAGTAACTTATAATTTACTAATATAACTTCCATACAAATCTTTAAATTGATACCCAACTTCTACTCTATCTTTGCTTAATTTATCATATTCTACTAATCCCCAAAGGACAAATTCTTTGAAGAAATATTTGTCTTCTAAAGCAATTTGAGGTTGGTATTTTTGAATTAAATCTTCTAATGGTTTTACTGCATCTAATTGTTTTTTGTATTCTTCATCTGATGCATCATCAAGCAACTCGAAACCAGTTTCGGTAAAAAACCATTCAAGTATTTTAGCGAAAGGGCTTGAGTCTGCATCGCGTTCTAGTTTTTCTATTTTTGGAAAATAGGCTGGAAAAAAAGTATGAATTGCATCACCAATTAGATGTTGGGCTACAAAAGCAGCACCTTCTTGTTCGCCTTCATAAACCAATTCTACTTTTCCTGTAATCGATGGAATGATTCCCATAAAATCTGACAATCGAACGGTTGTTTTATCATCTCCATTTCTCAATGCTCTCCGTTCTGCAGTACTCAATAAATTCTCGAATGCGGTAATACTTAATCTAGCAGAAACGCCACTTTTGTTATCAATAAACTCACTTTCGCGAGCTTCAAAACTTATTTGTTCTA